>CAMAWK010000008.1 GCA_945861915.1 Flavobacterium psychrophilum
TTTTCGGAATTAAGCACTCGACTTTTCTTTGGAGACAAAGAAAAAGGTTACGCTAACAATAGCATAGAACTGGCTCCAAGTGTATTCTTGTCTTATTTCCCAACTAGTAAATCCACTGTTTTTACCTTTGTTCAACATGCACAATTAGTTGATTTAGGAAATGATTTCGAACAAAATTATTCCGCTGCGGGATTGGGTGCAAAATATCAATTGACCAAAGTGTTAAATCTTGAAGCCATTTACAGTAAGTTTGTTAGAGGAGATGATACCGGTTTAGGACAATCTTTTAATTTGGGATTAAGAGCCATTTTTTAAAATCAACCTTTATGGAACACATCGTCATCATAGGAAATGGAATTTCGGGGGTAACATTGGCTCGACACATTCGAAAATTATCGAATAAAAAAATCACGATTATTTCTGCCGAAAGCGAACATTTTTTTTCGAGAACAGCTCTCATGTATGTTTATATGGGTCACATGAAATATGAACACATTAAACCGTATGAAGATGATTTTTGGAAAAAAAACAAAATCAATTTAGTTCATAACTATGTAGAACAGGTTGATACATATACTAAAACTGTATCATTTTCAGACAAATCCACTTTGTCTTATGACAAATTGATTATCGCTTCGGGCTCTAAATCCAATCGTTTTGGGTGGAAAGGGCAGGATTTGTATGGCGTTTTTAGTTTGTATTCTAAACAAGATTTAGAAAAAGTAGAAGAACTTTCTATTGGTTGCAAACGTGCCATTGTTGTTGGTGGTGGATTAATTGGAATAGAATTAGTAGAAATGCTTATTTCCAGAAATATTCCTGTCACATTTTTGGTTCGTGAAAAATCGTTTTGGTCCAGCGTATTACCAAAAGAAGATAGCGAATTAGTGACTAAACATATTCTAAATCATGGAGTTGATTTAAGATTAGATACCAATTTAGACGAAATCATTTCAGATGGTTTTGGAAATGTACAATCAATTGTTACTGATAAAGGAGAAAGAATTGACTGTTGTATGGTAGGTTTAACGGTTGGAGTTTCTCCGAATATTGATTTTTTAAAAAGTTCTAAAATTGAAATAGGTCGTGGTGTAAAAGTAAATCGGTTATTAGAAACTAATATTACCGATGTGTATGCTATTGGCGATTGTGCCGAACAAAACGAACCGATAGGAAACCGAAAAACGATTGAAGCTGTTTGGTACACAGGCAGAATGATGGGAGAAGCCTTGGCTCAAACTATTTGCGGAAAACCAATGCCATACAATCCGGGTCATTGGTTTAATTCCTCTAAATTTATGGATATTGAATACCAAACGTATGGTTGGGTTATGGCAAATCCGTTAGAAAATGAAGTTCAATTTTATTGGGAACATGCATCAGCGCAAAAAGCTATCCGAATTTCGTATGATAAAAATACGAACGAGTTCTTAGGCATTAACACTTTTGGAATACGAATGCGGCATGAATTTTTTGATACCGTACTAAATGAAAAAAAATCAGTTGATTTTGTCCTAGAAAATTTAAAATCAGCCCATTTTGATCCCGAATTTTTCACTTCACATCATCAAGAAATTAAAATCAAATTGTCAGCACAAATTGCTACTTTAAAACAAAATAGATATGAGCCAACAAACTAAAAATATATCGCTTGCTTCTCATCAAAACAATGAACTTAATTTGTCACAAAAAATAGGTTTAGCTGTTGGTTTTACTGGTTTGTTTATTTTAGTTTTAGCTTTTCTAAATATAACATTTCCAAATAAATCAATTTGGTTAACGGTTTCTATTATCTCCATTTTGAGCGGAATTATAGTGTATGCCAATGGAACCTATTTCGCTCGATTAGCAGGAATCAGTAATAATGGTGTTTTTCAAAAAAGTATTTCGAGTAGAGGAGCTGTGGCTTGGTCAATTGGAATTATTTTAACCTTATTTTATATCGCCTTATACTGGTTTCCAAAATATTTAGGATTGGGTGAAAATGGCGAAAAAAACATGGGGATAATTGGTTTTTTCGACCCATTGAGTTTGCTTTTAAATGGCAAAGTAGCCAGTCAATGGTTTGTGTATGGAACACTTTATACCATCGCTATTTTAGGTTTAGGCTATAAATTTATTTTAAAATACAGACACAATAAGTATCAATTAGTTCGTACTATTTCGGTGATGTTCTTTCAACTAGGATTTGCTTTTTTGATTCCTGAAATACTGGAAAAACTGAATCCTGAGAAAGCCTATTTTGCCAAATCATTGACAAATATGTGGCCTTTGAACTATTATTTTTTTAATGATTGGCATCTAAAAAATCTTTTAAATGGTGGGAATCTAGGAATGTTTATGTTGGTATTTGGTGTAGCAATGATTTTTATCATATCACCAATTCTTACTTATTTCTACGGAAAACGTTGGTATTGTTCTTGGGTTTGCGGTTGTGGCGGCTTGGCAGAAACTGCTGGCGATTCGTTCAGACATTTGTCAAATTCAACTCAAAAAGCTTGGAAGTTTGAGCGATGGTCAATTCATATCGTTTTGGCAATGTCTTTTATTATGACCATTGCGGTGGTTTTTACTTTTTTGAATGACAATCCCGATTTGAGTTTCATTACCAAAAACCAATTTATATATGGAATTGTTGGTTTTCTGATTGTTTTTTCGGGTGTTTTATTCATTTTCAAACGCAAGGATTTAGATACTGATGCAAAATTTACTATAGGAACTTTGGTCGCAATTATTATTGTTTCATTGGTAATTAATTTCTTTTCAGGAAACACCAATATTCTTTTTATTGATAGTTATAAATTGCGAGAATGGTATGGTTTTGTCATTGGCTCCGCCTTTTCTGGAGTAATTGGCGTGGGATTTTATCCTATTTTAGGAAACCGAGTTTGGTGTCGTTTTGGTTGCCCAATGGCTGCCATTTTAGGATTGCAACAACGGTTATTTTCTAAATTCCGAATTACAACCAATGGCGGACAATGCATTTCCTGTGGCAATTGCACCACGCATTGCGAAATGGGAATTGACGTGCGAAGTTATGCTCAAAAAGGCGAAAACATTGTTCGCTCATCGTGCGTAGGTTGTGGAATTTGTTCGGCTGTTTGCCCACGTGGTGTTCTAAAATTAGAAAATGCTTCCGAAAAGGGAAGAATTAATTCTAATGACATTCTCTTGGGGAATGATGTGAATTTAATGGATTTAGTGAATCAGAAGTAATGAAATTTTATATTCTACTATTTATTTGTTTTCAATCGTTCGCGCAGAAAACCTATGTAAAAAATTACTATCCTAACAAAAATATCAAAGAAGAAGGTTGGCTATTGAATGACAAAAAAACTGATTATTGGTTTTATTATTACGAAAACGGAAACAAAAAAGAAGAAGGTAATTATCTAAACAATCAAAAAATAAATTGGTGGATTTTTTATAATGAGAAACAATCAATTACTAAAAAATGTGAATTCAAAAACAATAAAATTGACGGTCTATCTATCATTTATACAAATGGAGAAATCATAAAAGCCGAAAAATACGTAAATGGTAAAAAAGTAAAAACTTGGACCGATTTAGAGGAGTTCAAAAAAGATAATTCGAATTTTTAATGCCAATCATAAAAGTTATAATCCCTGCCTACAACGAAGAAAAAGCGATTGCAAAAGTAATTGCCGAAATCCCCAATATAGTTGATGAGATAATTGTGATTAGCAATAATTCAACGGATAAAACAGAGGATGTTTCTCGAAAAGCTGGCGCAACTGTACTTTTAGAATCTAAAAAAGGCTATGGACATGCTTGTTTAAAAGGGATGAGTTACATCGCTACATTAGAAATTAAGCCTGACATTGTTGTTTTTCTTGATGGTGATTATTCCGATTATTCTGAGGAATTGACAAAATTAGTGGTTCCAATTTTAAATCATGATATTGATTTTGTAATCGGAGCGAGAGTAGCCTGTTTACGAGAAAAAGGTTCCATGACTCCTCAACAAGTTTTTGGAAATTGGTTAGCCACCTTTTTAATGAAGTTGTTTTTTAAAGCCAAATTCACTGATTTAGGTCCGTTTCGGGCCATCAAATATGACAAGTTATTGCAACTTCAAATGGAAGACAAAACATACGGCTGGACAGTAGAAATGCAACTAAAAGTTTTGAAACAAAAAATGAGTTATGCTGAAATACCAGTTCGTTACAAAAACCGAATTGGCGTTTCTAAAGTGTCTGGAACGGTTAAAGGAACTGTAATGGCTGGCATAAAAATTATAGGTTGGATTGTAAAATACACGTTTAAAAAATAAAATGATTTTAACTCTTTCATACATTGTTCTCTTTCTTTACAGCATAGCAATTCTATTGATTTTTTTCTATAGTTTGGCGCAGTTTAACTTGCTCTTGAATTATTTAAAAAGCAAGAGAAACGAAAAAATTATTGAAAAATTTGATTTTTCAAATCCAGATGAAGTACCGCTTGTAACGATTCAATTGCCTATTTACAACGAAAAATACGTGGTTGAACGATTGTTAGATTGCATTTGTAAATTAGACTATCCCGAAGGCAAACTCGAAATTCAAGTTCTAGATGATAGTACGGATGAAAGCGTAATTTTGACTAAAAAATTAATTTCAAAGTATGCCAAACAAGGAATTGATATTCAACACATCTGCCGAAAAATAAGAACAGGCTTCAAAGCAGGTGCTTTAAAAGAAGGATTAGAAACAGCAAAAGGAGAATTTATTGCCATTTTTGATGCAGATTTTTTACCCAAAACCGATTGGTTATTACAAACAATACCCAATTTTAAAAACAATAGAGTAGGAGTGGTGCAAACTCGATGGGGACATATAAATAGAAATTATTCTATCTTGACCAAGATTCAGGCATTTGCTCTTGATGCGCATTTTACGTTGGAACAAACGGGACGAAATTCAAAACAACATTGCATTAACTTTAACGGAACGGCTGGCGTTTGGCGTAAATCCTGCATCATCGATTCTGGCAATTGGGAAAGCGACACACTCACCGAAGATTTGGATTTGAGCTACAGAGCCCAACTCAAAAATTGGGAATTTATTTATTTAGAAAATGTAGAAACCCCCGCCGAATTGCCCGCTATTATTAGTGCAGCGCGTTCGCAACAATTCCGATGGAACAAAGGTGGAGCCGAAAATTTCGTAAAAATGGCTTCCAAAGTGATTGCTTCGACCACTATTTCTAGAAAGACAAAGTTTCACGGATTGTTGCATTTACTGAATAGTTCGATGTTTTTGTGCATTTTTACGATGGCAGTCTTAAGCGTTCCGATGCTTTTTGTCAAAAATTATTTTAGTCATATTGGTTGGTATTTTGATGTGATGGTGTTTTTTATCGTGACTTCTATTATTTTCTTTATCTGTTATTGGTTTACTTTCAAGAACATTGTTGGGGGCGGATTCAAAAATTTCATCAGTTATATCGGTATGTTTTTTACTTTTTATGCCATTGCTATGGGATTTTCATTTCAGAATTCGATTGCAGTTTTAGAAGGATTAATAGGCAAGAAAAGCGAGTTCGTCAGAACTCCCAAGTTTAATATTGAAGCATTAAAAGAAAAATGGAAAGAGAATATTTATATTTCTAAAAAAATATCAAAAAACACTATTGTTGAGGGTTTGCTCGTTTTTTATTTCCTTTTCGGATTGTTTAGTGGCTATCATTTAAATGATTTTGCGCTGTTTCCGTTTCATTTAATGTTGTTTTTTGGCTTTAGTTATGTGTTTGTGCAATCTATTAAAACAACCTGATTTTGGAAGCTTTTTTTACTAAATATCAAGTTTTTTTAGCCACTGCAATCAGTCTTTTTGCCTATGTGGTTTTGGGCTATTTTTTTGAAAGAGAACAGTTTTATTGGCTCCTGTTTTTATATTCAGTTGCTTTTTTGGGAATGATTTTGTTGATTAAAACCCAAGAATACGAAAAAGTTTTTTTTAAAATAGGCGTTTTATATCGTGTGCTTTTTTTGTTTTCTATTCCCGCTTTATCACAAGATTTTTATCGTTTTATTTGGGACGGTCATACCATTTTAGCGGGACTCAATCCGTATCAATTTAGGCCCGATACGATAATCAATACGTTGGCAACCTTTCCGAATGCCCATTTTTTATATCAGAAAATGGGCAGTTTGAGTGCGGCTCATTTTTCGAATTATCCGCCTATTAATCAACTGTTTTTTGTTATTGCATCTTTTGTTGGTGGTAAATCTATCTTGGTTTCTACTATCATTTTGCGACTAACAATTATTTTAGCCGATATCGGAATTTATCATTTTGGAAGAAAAATATTGAACCATTTCGAAATAAATACCGAAAACATTTTTTGGTATTTTCTAAATCCATTAGTGATTTTAGAATGTACAGGAAATCTACATTTTGAGGTCGTTATGTTGTTCTTTTTTGTGGTAGGATTGTATTATTTAATTCAAAATAAATGGATGATAGCAGCAGTTTTAATTGGGTTGTCTATTTCTGTAAAATTGTTACCATTATTGCTTTTGCCATTGTTTTTTACCCATTTGGGATTCAAGAAAAGTGTCCTTTTTTATAGTATAATTATTGGTTTAAATGTACTTTTTTTTCTCCCTTTTCTGAACGTTACTTTGGTTGACAATTACTTTGAAACAATTGCTCTTTGGTTTACCAATTTTGAGTTTAATGCTAGTATTTATTATCTCGTTCGTGAAATAGGCTTTTATATAAAAGGCTATAATATTATCCATACCATTGGAAAAATCACACCGATACTTACGATTCTAATGATTCTGTTTTTTGCATTTGGCAGGAAAAATAAATCGGTTGAATCAATTTTAATCAACTCATTGTTAGTACTATCTATTTATTTGTTTATTTCGACTACCGTGCATCCTTGGTATTTGATAAACGTCCTTTTGTTGAGTGTTTTTACCAAATATAAATTTCCAATAGCTTGGAGTTTCCTGATAATTCTAAGCTATTTTGCCTACAGCGTTCAACCTTTTAAAGAGAATATGTATTTTCTATTTATTGAATACATGATTGTTTTTTGTTTATTCTTTTATGAAGTTTTTTATTTACCAATAAGAGAACAAAATATGGTTAAATAGGAAATGATACTTCATTTACAATAATTTATGAACCATTTCTAATAGTAACTCTTTGATAATCGGCTTTGTAATATATTCCGTAAAGCCCATGTTGTTAACCTTATCTTTGTCCTCTTCAGATGCGTGTGCCGTTTGAGCTATGATAGGTAAGTTGGGTCTTATTGCGCTAATTTTTTCAAATGCTTCGTAGCCATTCATTACGGGCATTTTTATATCCATTAAAATTAAATCGACAGCAGGATTTGCTAAGGCAATATCTACTGCAATTTGACCATTTTCAGCTCTAATAATACTGTGATTTGTAACTTGAAGCATTTTTTTAATTAATAAAAAATTGATGTTATCGTCTTCTGCAATCAAAATAGTTTTTACTTCAGATTGTTGATAAAATTTTATTGAAGAAACTTTTTGGACTTCAATTTTAGTTGTTTTATCGTATTTTAAAGGAATTTTAAAAGTAAAAACCGTTCCATTGTTTTGATTGGATTGAATTGAAATGGTTCCTCCCATCATTTCGACATAGGCTTTAGTAATAGCTAAACCAAGTCCTAATCCGCCTTTTTCGATCGTTAAATCACTTTCGACCCGCTTAAATCGATCAAAAATAGTTTTTTGATTTGCTTTACTAATGCCAATTCCGGTATCTTTTACTGTGAATTCAATAAAATCAAGTTCACCTTCTTCTATAATTTCATAACCAAAAGCGACATAGCCTTGTTCGGTAAATTTGATGGCATTTTATACTAAATTGATTATGATTTGCTTTAGTTTGACTTCATCAACCTTTACATTATACAATAAGCAAGTTTTGTTTTCGATGATGAAAAAGTCAATTTTTTTCGATTTAGGAATGTCAACTTTTATGGTGTTGAATAATTCAATCATGCATTTTTCTAAATCAATATCAGAATAATTTGGTAGAACTTGATTGGTTTCAATTTTAGACATTTCTATTAAATCTTCAATTATTGAAACTAAATTTGTTCCACTTTTATGAATGATAGTAAGATATTCTTTCTTTTCTTCTTCCTTTAAATCACTTGAAAGCATTAAATCGGTAAAACCAATAATTGCATTCATAGGAGTTCTTATTTCGTGAGATAAATTTTCAAGAAAGGTTGATTTTAATCGTTCGCTTTCCTCGGCCTTGATTTTTGCAGAAATCAATTCAAATTTATGATTGTTGTTATCTTGGAATAAATCGCCAATGTAGTTAAACTCACCTGGAATTGTTTTTAACAATTTTATACATTTTTTACTGCCCGTTTCTAAAGCGCTTGTAATTAATTTTATAGGCAAAAAAATATGCTTTTTGACGAAAACTAAATAAGAAGTAAGACTTAAAACAACTAATAATAGTAATAGTAATAAGGTGTTTTTTAATCCGCTGTAGTACAAAGCAACTTCTCTTTCATAATCAACATTTTTAACTTTTAAAAGTGAATAAATATCAGACAAATGCTCCTCTTGATGCGTGATTCGATAGTAGAATAACCCAATTATTATAAAAAATATAAGGTGTGTTAGACAAATTAAACTAACCGTTTTGACAAAAGTTGATGATTTATATTTTTTCATAAACATTTAATTTTTATGTATATACGAAAAATCAGGATAATTGGTTCAATTTAGTGTTTTAATAAATACAACGGTAGTGAATTTGTAATAATGACAAGTATTTAGGTAAAATTGTAAACACTTTTTTTGATACAAATCGTCGTTATCTAATTTAAAATATGAATACTGTTTTTAAACCATTAAAAACGGAATATTAAACCGCTTTACTAATATTTTTAAGATCTGCTGAAATTTTTCGAGAATTTGGCTTTTTAATTATCTTACAATAAAAAGAGACGTTAATATAATCCTAATTTTCCTTATTTGTAAAATAGATGACATTATGACTTTTTCGATGTCAATACTTTTGCTCTAATAAAACAAATGAGCAATGAAAAAATCTATTTGCAAAGCAATAATTAGTGCTAGTTTAATCCTAATTCTAGTAGGGTTAACTAGTTTTGGTCTCCTAAAAATAGGAACAAAAAATGAAACAAAAACGGGGAACACTGGTTTTGTTGTTTTAGAACTTTTCACATCACAAGGTTGTAGCAGTTGTCCGCCAGCAGATGAAGTCCTTGCCAATTATGCTACGCAAAACAATCCGAACATTATTCCTTTAGCTTTTCATGTCGATTATTGGAACTACTTAGGATGGAAAGATCCTTTTAGTAAATCACAATTTACCGAAAGACAACGCAATTATAGTAGTCAATTAAAGGCTCAAGGAAATTATACTCCTCAAATCGTAATAAATGGAAAGCACGAACTTGTTGGCAGTTACAAAAATGAAATAGATAATTTAGTAAGCAAGGAATTGAAATTAGAACCTAATTTTCATGTTAGCATAAACAAGGCTGTTGTTTCAAATAATGAATTAAATGTCGAATACAATTCAGATGCTTTACCAAATACAGTTGTCAATTTGGCATTAGTTAAGAAAAAAGAATTTACCAGCATTAAACGAGGCGAAAATACGGGTTTGAAACAAACCAATTATTCTATTGTTTTTGATTTTAAAACGATTCAAAATTCGCAACGATTGAATAACAAATCTAGTTTTATATATAAATCAGATTGGCTTACATCCGATTTTTTAATTGTTGCGTATATTCAAAATATAAAAACAGGACAAATTATAGCTGCTACAAAATCAATAATAAATTAAATTATACATCATGAAAAAAATACAAATTTTAGCATATTCCTTCTTAATAATGAGTTTATATAGTTGCAATTCAAATGCACAAACCAAAAAAATTTCAACAGATGCAAAGCCAAACAAAGCTATTGCGGTTTTTGCCGAAGGTTGTTTTTGGTGTAGTGAACACGTTTTTGAGGCAGTTGTTGGGGTTGAAGAAGTGGTGTCTGGTTACAGTGGTGGCAAAACCAAAAATCCTACTTATGAGCAGGTTGGGAGTGGTACAACCGGACACGCCGAATCTATACTTGTTTATTATGATCCCAAAAAGGTAAGTTTTAAAACTTTGGTCGATGTTTTTTTTGCTTCTCAAGACCCTACAACACCCAACCAGCAAGGTCCAGATCGCGGGAGTGCCTATCGTTCGATTGCTTTTTATAAAAATGAAAATGAGAAAGGAATAATTGAAAATAAAATCAAAGAGCTAAGAATAAAAAAAGTATTTCCAAATCCAATTGTAACTCAAATACTTCCTGTTTCTGATTTTTATGCCGCAGAAGACTATCATCAAGATTATGTGAAACAACATCCTAACAATCCGTATGTAGTTAATGTATCAATACCAAGATATGAGTTATTCAAAAAAACATTTAAAGGAAAATTAAAATCTAAATCTTAAAATTATGAAACTAGTTTATCAAATTATAGTATTGCCATTAGTAGCAGTAACGCTTTTAGCTTGTATGAGTTCAAATAATAATAACTTAAACGAGCTATCACAAATAGATCAAGAAGGATTTTCATTAACAGATACATCCTTAAAAAAAGTGAAGAAAACTGCTGTAGAATGGAACAAAGTGTTAACAAGCAATCAATATTATATTTTGAGAGAAAAGGGAACAGAACGCCCGTTTAGTAATGCTTATCACGATAACCATCAAAAAGGAAATTATTTTTGTGCGGGATGTAAATTACCTTTGTTTAGCTCTAAAACGAAGTTTGATTCAGGAACAGGATGGCCCAGTTTTTATGCTCCGATCGAAAAAAGTAGAGTAACCGAAGTGATTGACGATAGTTATGGTATGGTTCGAGGTGAAATAGTTTGCACGCGTTGTGAAGGTCATTTAGGACACGTTTTTAATGACGGACCCAATCCAACAGGTTTAAGATATTGCATGAACTCTGGAGCTATGATTTTTATTGCAGAAAGAAAAAAGTAATTCATAATGATGTCTGTTTTTTAATTTTTAATTTGAGAAATAGGATTATTTAGATTGGGAAGTTTACATCCGATTGAAAAAAGTATACTATTTATTGATTAGGAAAATTGTCCATCAATTGGCGAATAGTATCCTTTTTATAACTTTTGTGTAAACCTAATTTCAGGACGAGACACTAGATAACAAACTACATTTTCAACTCATTCTAAATTTGCATTAGCAATTTAATTAAATAAATATAAAAAAATGAAAAAACTAATCTTAATCCTATTCGTTGCATTATTATCATTAGCAACATTTGCTCAAACAGTCAAGCATAATAATTTAAAAGACAAAGTTGCTATTCAAGGTTACGATCCTGTTGCCTATTTTGAAAGTAATAAAGCTATTGAAGGTTATAAAGAAATAACATCAGAATATAATGGAGCCATCTATTATTTTTCATCTGAAAGTAATAAATCACTATTTCTTACAAATCCATCCTATTACGAGCCACAATTTGGAGGTTATTGTGCCTATGGAATGTCTGAAGGGTACGAAGCTCCAATTCAACCTGAGGCTTTTACTATTGTTGACAATAAATTATATCTCAATTATAATTTAGAAGTAAGAGAAATGTGGTCTAAAGAACAAAAAATTAGAATCGAAAATGCGTTTAATAATTGGGATAGAATTCAAAAAAAATAGACAAATTTATTTGAAATGTAAACTAGCAGACAAAACAATTCTTAAACCCAAATTATCTTTGAATCAGTAAATTATAACAATCTTAAAATAATATAACAATGAAAAAATCACTTACTTTAATAGCTTTAGCGCTATTGTTTTCATCACAAGTTAGTATCGCACAATGTTCACGAACAGGAAATTTTGTATCAAATGATGCAGGTACACCTACCAGCGGATCGGTAACTGTAGTATTACAAAACAACGGAGAAAAACAAATTTCTTTAGGTACTAATTTTTCGACAACTCCAGGTCCTGATATTCACGTTATTTTGTGTAAATCAGCAAGATATAATAGACCTACTGATGTGGTTGTTAGTGGATTATTAACCCAAACAAATGGAGCACAAACTTTTAATGTGCCAAGCAATGTTGATTTAAATCAATTTAAATATGTTTTAATTCATTGTATTGCTTACAACCATCGTTTTGGATATGCGACTCTTGGTAATTCAACTGGACCAGATTGTCCAACATTAGGAATAAATGATTTTGATACTGATGTAAATTCTATTAAAATATTTCCAAATCCTACTGATGATGTATTGAATTTTACTGTTGAAGATGAAGCTGAAGTTTCAATTTATGATCTGTCAGGGAAGAAAATAAATTCTGATGCAGTTTTAACAAAAGAAAATAATTCGTTATCTATTTATTCTCAACCTCGTGGAATTTATTTTGTAGAAATAAATTCAAATGATCAAAAAACAACTCAGAAAATAGTTAAAAAATAATTGAGTAGAAGAAAAATTATTTGTTTTTTGGCTCCATAATTATTTCAAAGCATTCCAAATCACATCTTTTGGCGTTGGCGCAGTGATGCTCAGTTGCTCTTTGGTTACAGGATGTATAAAAACCAATTTTCGAGCGTGTAAATGTATGCCGCCATCAGGATTGCTTCTATCAAAACCATATTTTAAATCGCCTTTGATTGGGCAATCCGAAAGATTTGCTTTTATTGGTCTTTTTTTTTAATGAACTAGTGATTATGTAATAATCATTAAAGTTTTAATTTGGTCAGTCTTCCGTCTCGGCAAACACGTTAGTATTTCCCCTTTCTCAGTCATTATAAAATAGTAGGTGTTTAAAACCTATAAATTTAATCATCCAGTATTTTTTTAATTAAATCATTATCAATATCTTATAGGTAATTACTATTCAAAATTAGATTAAAATTTTATTTGTTAGATTTATAACTAACAACCATTCATCTACACTTTTCGGTCATTCGTCTATATTTATTAGACTGCTATCGAAAATAAAATACCATTCGTCGACAGATTACTAGTTTTATAACCAATTAATACTGTAATTATGACAAAATCACTTTATATTCTTTTGATAGAAGATGATGCTATAGAAGTAATGAAATTTAATCGAGTGTTATCCACACTAGGTTTGAAGCATAAAATTATTGAAGCGAATAATGGAGAGGAAGCATTAGAAACATTAAAAGTAAAAAATATAGTTCCAGATATTATTATACTAGATTTGAATATGCCAAAAATTAATGGTATCGAATTTCTTCAAATATTAAAAAACGATAATTTTTTAAAATATATTCCTTCTATTATTTTAACTACTTCAAACAATCATAAGGATGTTTTAGAGTGTTACAAAATAGGAATTGCAGGATATGTTTTGAAACCTCTGAAATATGAGGATTATGTTGATAGAATAAAAAAAATGTTAGAGTATTGGAGTTCAAATGAATTAATTTCACAATAAAAAGTATGTACGGAATTGTAAACAAAGCCATAGAAGATCTTGTAATTGCTAATTTTGGCGAAGAGAAATGGGAGTTAATTAAAGAAAGAAGTGGGATAGATATTGATTTTTTTATCAGTAGTGAGCCTTATGATGACGATGTAACATTCAAATTGGCAGTCGCAGTTTCCGAAGAAATGAATATGTCTGTTGGCGATGTGTTAATTGCTTTTGGTGAATGGTGGGTAATTAAAACCACTTCAGAAAAATATCCTGGATTGATGGATTCTGGCGGTACAAATTTGAGAGATTTTTTAATAAATTTACCCAATTTCCACAATAGAGTTATGTTGATTTATCCAAAGCTGACTCCGCCAGAATTCAAGGTGAGCGATGTTTCTGAAAATAGTTTGCATATGCATTACTTTTCTAAACGTGAGGGATTGCAAGAATTTGTTCGTGGACTATTACAAGGATTAGGAAAAATGTTCAACACCCCTGTAACCCTAGAGTTAATCCAGACAAGGGATGAAGGAAGTACACACGAAATATTTAAAATAAATTGGTAAAATGAATAAATTAGAATTAATAAATAAAACAATAAAAGATTAGAAAAGGAATTTACAGATTTTAGTGGATTCCTATAATTAATAGAAAAAACGAGTTAATAAATTAAATTACAACCTTAAAATATATAAATCATGAACATTAAATTTTCAAATAGTCTAGACAAAGCATCTGTTTTTAATCAAATCGCATCGGAATTAGAATTGGAGAATTTTAACGTGATCAAGCAAGATCAAACTCGTCCATGGGGAGGTTTTTTTGTTATTGATGAAACACAAGCGAATTCTTTTGCAAATAAATTTTTTCCACATCTTAAAATGGAAGATATTCAAATTACCAATAAATTGAGTCCAAAGATTTTAGTGGTAGCTCCACAAAAGCGATTGTCATGGCAATTTCATAATCGTAGAGCCGAAATTTGGAAAGTATTAGCTGAAACTGTAGGTGTAATAATCAGTGACACAGATGAAGAAGGGGAGATTCAACAACTTTCTCCAGGAACATTTATCCAAATGAATAAAGGAGAACGTCACCGTTTGATTGGTTTAGATTCTTGGGGAATTGTTGCAGAAATTTGGCAACATACAGATCATGAAAACCCTTCTGATGAAAATGATATCATTCGCTTGCAAGACGATTTCGGGAGGTAATTTTTTTAAATTAATAATTTTACAAGACATCGTAGCAAATTATAAAATTAGAAGTAACGATTATTAAACTTGTTAATACACAATTTTTATGTTGATGTTTTTTATTCTATTTCACAATAGGTGTTCAAAAATTATGGGACTATGTTTGGGCTCCATATGAAAATTAAATTTTTGTTGCACAATTTATTTTAATAAAAGATAATAATTCTAATAAATTTAAAATCCTTTTGATTACTTAAAAACTTTAATTTTAGTAAAGTGTATTTCAAATTGGTTTATCATTAAAATGATACCTATTTGAAAGTAAGAAATAAATTATGTTTTAGTTTTAATACCTTATGGCTTTCCAAATCACATCTTCTGGCGTTGGAGCTGTAATGCAAAGTTCCTCTTTAGTTACAGGATGTGTAAAAACCAATTTTCGAGCGTGTAAATGAATGCCCCCATCAGGATTACTTCTATCAAAACCATATTTTAAATCGCCTTTGATTGGGCAACCAATAGCCGAAAGTTGCGCTCTAATTTGGTGGTGTCTGCCCGTATGAAGATTGATTTCTAGTGCAAAATAATGAGTTAATTCTTGAATGATTGTGTAATCTAAACTCGCTAATTTACTCTCAGTAACTTCATTTGTGTGGGCTTTTGAAGTGTTGTTTTTCTCGTTTCTTTTGAGATAATGAGTGAGTGTTTCAGTTTTTTTGGATGGTTTGTTTTTTACAATTGCCCAATAGGTTTTTTGGGTTTCTCTGTTCTTGAACAATTCGTTTAAACGAGTAAGTGCTTTGCTAGTTCTAGCAAAAATAACGATTCCTGTTGTGGGTCTATCTAGTCGATGAACGACTCCTAAAAAAACTTCTCCGGGTTTGTTGTATTTTTCTTTTATGTATTCTTTTACGATATCAGACAGCGGTTTATCTCCCGTTTTATCGCCTTGAACAATATCTCCAACCCGTTTATTAATAGCAATTATATGATTGTCTTCATGAAGAATTTGAAGATTTTCTTTTGTTGAAATGATTTTCATTTTCAAATGATAAATTAATATTGCTCCTTTTCGTTCGGAAAATCAGACGATTTTACATCGGTAACATATTGAGCAATCGCAGTAGTCATGCCTTCGTAAAGATTCAGGTAGCGTCTTAAAAATCGTGGGCTAAATTCATTATTCATCCCCAGCATATCGTGAATGACCAACACTTGACCATCCACTTGTCCGCCAGCACCAATACCAATTACAGGAATTGAAATACTTTGAGCTACTTTTTGGGCTAAATGAGCCGGAATTTTTTCAACAACAAGCGCAAAACACCCTAGTTTTTCGAGCATTTTTGCATCTTCAATTAATTTCTCGGCTTCTTCCTCTTCTTTGGCACGAACACTATAAGTTCCGAATTTATAAATGGATTGTGGGGTTAAACCCAAATGTCCCATTACTGGAATTCCAGCATTTAATATTTTTTTGATAGAATCTTTAATTTCACTGCCGCCTTCTAGTTTTACAGCATGACCACCGCTTTCTTTCATAATTCTGATAGCAGAACGCAGGGCTTCTTTTGGATCCGATTGATAACTTCCAAAAGGCAAATCGACAACTACTAATGCTCTGCTTATGGCTCGAACAACACTTGATGCGTGATAAATCATTTGGTCTAATGTGATTGGCAAAGTCGTTTCGTGACCCGCCATAACATTCGATGCAGAATCGCCCACTAATATTACATCAACTCCTGCCGAATCAACAATTTTACCCATTGTAAAATCGTATGCAGTGAGCATAGATATTTTTTCGCCATTTAATTTCATGTCAATTAATGACTTGGTAGTAATTCTTTTATAATCTTTTTTTGATACAGACATGTAGGTGTATTAAGTTAGCTAACAAATTGGGTTGTAAAATTAATTAATTTACACCAACTTTTTAGAAATAGTCAAACTTAGTGATCTGAGGTACTTATCTTTGATTTAAAATTCTTTTCTATTGCAAGAATCATTTCGCCTGCAATATCTTTATTTGTTGCTCCTTCAATACCTTCAAGACCGGGCGATGAGTTGACTTCAAGTAACAAAGGCCCTTTTGAAGATCGAATAATGTCTACTCCAGCTACTTTTAAATCCATTGATTTTGCAGCTCGAAGAGCAATCTTTTTTTCGTCGGCAGTTGGTTTTATTACAGAAGCTGTACCTCCCAAATGGATGTTTGCTCTAAATTCACCAGGCATAGCTTCACGTTGAATAGTCGCAACTACTTTTCCATCAACAACAAACAAACGTAAATCTTTTCC
Organism: Flavobacterium psychrophilum; assembly: GCA_945861915.1. GTDB lineage: Bacteria > Bacteroidota > Bacteroidia > Flavobacteriales > Flavobacteriaceae > Flavobacterium > Flavobacterium psychrophilum_E. Next base: position 16,962 of record CAMAWK010000008.1, read on the forward strand.
GTCTGCTTCTTTTATAAACTCTTGAACTAATATATTGGCATTTAGACTTTTGAATGCATTTATTACGCTTTCAGCCGCTTTTTTTGTTTCGGCTAAAACGACTCCTTTTCCTTGAGTTCCTTCTAATAGTTTGATGATAAGAGGAGAACCTCCAACCATTTTTATCAAATCATCGGTATCCAAAGGAGAATTAGCAAAACCTGTTGTTGGAATATCAATACCGCTTTGAAGCAATAATTGTAAAGAAAATAGTTTGTCACGTGATTGCGAAATAGCAGTTGATGAGTTTAAGCAAAAGACATTTAGAGATTCAAACTGTCGGGTTAAAGCACAACCGTAAAATGTAACATTAGGACGAATTCTGGGAATTATAGCGTCAAATTGGTTTAAAATTTTACCACCACGATAATGTATTTCTGGATTTTTGGCATCCAGTTTCATATAACATTCTTTTATATTTAGAAAGTGCATTTCGTGACCACGCATTTCACCAGCCTCCATAATTCGTTTATTGCTGTATAACTCGGGATTACTAGCCAAAAGTCCTATTCGTAAACCTGAACTTGCTTTTTCGGAATTGCTATATACTTCTTTTAGATTTTCGCTCGTGGGTTGCCCTAAAAGATATTGTTGAGAAGGATCTACAAGCACTCTTCCGCTCATCGCCTCTCGACCTAACAACATTCTAAAACCCATAGAATCTCTATTAGTTAGTGTAGTTTCGATAAGCCAATTTGAATTTCCAATTTCTAAATTGGTTTGAATTACAAATCGTTGTTCTCTAAAACCGCTGGAGCTTTTAACAATTCTTTTACCAACTAATGGCGCTTCACAGTGAATAATTGTTTTCACATTATTCTGAATTGGATTAATGTCAAATTTAACCCAGTTTTGCCCTTCTTTTTTAAATGGAGCAATATTTATAGCATGTAAAGCAGAGGTTTTTGCCCCTGAATCGATTCGGGCTTTAATGATTGGAATTCCTAACTCAGGTAAATGACACCATTCTTCACTGCCTAATATTATTTTATTTTGTAACATAAATAAGTTGCTATAGAAATTAAATAGGTTGTAAATATATATTGAAAAGTAGAATCTACACTATTAAGTTTCTATTAAATAAGTATGAAATATAAAAAAGAAGCTTTTGAAATAAATTTCACATCAAAACACAAGAAAGAGGACTATTGAATTAACATTAACTTAAAGTCAAAAAAAATCCTCATCTAGCAAAGCCGATGAGGATTAAGAGCGAAAGACGAGGCTCGAACTCGCGACAACCAGCTTGGAAGGCTGGAGCTCTACCAACTGAGCTACTTTCGCATTACAACGGTGCAAATATAGATAATTACTTAACTTGTTTGCAAGTTTTTTTATAAAAAAAATAAAATACCTCTTTAATGCTTTTATAACTATTTTAAAATTAAAATGTTACCATTTCATTGTTTAGTTATTTTTCTATTTTAATGTTTGAGTATTTCTGCTTTCTCTCTGATTCCGAGAATTAAAAGGTTAATTTTGACTTTTGTATTTTTCATGGTTAGTTTTGAGGGAAAAATAACTAAGTTTCTTTTTTTTTGTTAAAAAAATGTTATTTTTGCTTAAACTAGAATTGATTATATGCCCAAAATTTACCATTCTATTTTCCTTTTATTGTTTTTGTTAGGATTTACAACTAATGCCCAAAAAAAGAAACTTCAAGCAAAATCTATTGTTGGAAATATTACTATTGATGGGAAATTGGACGAAGATGATTGGAAAAATGCATCAATAGCTTCAGACTTTGTGATGTTTGAGCCAGATAATGGAAAACCAATTTCAGATTCAAAAAAAACAGAAGTTAAAGTGCTTTATGACAACAATGCACTTTATATAGCGGCTGTTTTGTTGGACGATGAACCTAATAAAATTTCGAACGAACTAACCAATAGAGATGTTTTTGGATTTTCGGATATTTTTTCTGTATCTATTAATGGATTTAATGACGGACAACAAGATTATAAATTCTATGTAAGTGCTGCAGGCGTTCAGTCAGATTGTTTAGCCACAGAAGCTGGAGAAGACTTAGCTTGGGACGCCATTTGGGAAAGTAAATCGGTAATCACAGAATCCGGTTGGATGGTCGAAATGAAAATTCCTTATGCTGCATTGCGTTTTTCAAATTCAAAGAAACAAACTTGGGGTTTGAATTTTATGCGGGATATTAAGAGAAATGTACAAAAATATACTTGGAATTTTGTAGATACTAAAATTGGCGCTGTAATAACCCAAACTGGAATTTTGGAAGGTATTGAAAATATTAAACCGCCCACTCGACTTTTTTTTATTCCTTATCTATCAGAATATTATCAACAGGAGGGTAGAATTTCCGACAGAACCTTTAAAGCTGGTTTAGACATAAAATATGGTTTAAACGACGCGTTTACTTTAGATGCCATTTTAGTTCCCGATTTTGGACAAACTAAATTTGATAATTATATTTTAAATACTCAGCCTTTCGAACAACAATTTGACGAAAACAGACCTTTTTTTACCGAAGCAACTGATTTGTTTTCGATTGGAAATTTATTTTATTCACGTCGAATAGGAGGAAGTCCTTCAACAGTTCCCGAATTTGACGATGCGGTAGAAGATGTTACAAATGAACCAAGTTCAGTAGATTTAATCAACGCTATAAAAGTATCTGGTCGAACTGAAAAAGGTTTGGGAATTGGTTTTTTGAATGCATTAACCGAAAGGACTTACGCTACAATTCAAAATAAATTTAATAATGAAACCCGTAAAGCTGTAATTGAACCATTAGTCAATTATAATGTAATAGTCTTAGATCAAAGGTTCAATCAAAACTCATCCGTTTCTTTTGTGAATACAAACACTTCACGTAATGGAAGTTTTAGAGATGCGAATGTTTCTGCTTTGGTATTCGATTTGAAGACAAAGGCAAATACCTATAATTTATATGGCGATTTTAAGTACAGTGCGGTTAACTCTACAACCGATTTATATGGATATAAATCGGGACTAAATTTTGCCAAAACTAGTGGTAAATTAAGGTATTTAGTATCGGGTAGATATGTTTCTGAAGATTATGACATTAATGATTTGGGAATTATTTTTTACACTAATTACTACAGCGGAAATGGTGAAATGAGTTACAGGATAGTAAATCCAACCAAAGTTTTTAATACATTTAAAATAACTCAGGAATTTGGTTTAGAGATTCAAAATACTACGGGTAAACCTCAAGAAGCGTGGACAAAGATTTATGCGAATGCGAGTACGCTAAAAAATCATAATCTTGGTGCAGGACTGCAGATTAATCCAATTGATCGATTCGATTTTTATGAACCAAGGGAATTTGGCAGTTATTTATACATTCCCAAAAGTGTTTATGGCTATTTACAATTTTTCTCGAACGAAAATAAACCGTTTAACTATTATTTTGAAGCAATTGGAACTCAATTTGAACCCAAACAACGAAATACTGTTTTTATAAATGGTGGCGTAAAATACCGATTTAATGAGAAATTCTCATTGAGTTATGGATTTGAATATGAAAATTATAATAATGAAATTGGTGGTTTCGACAAAGATCGTGACAAAGAAAATATTGTTCTTGGTGAAAGAAATAGAGAAGTTTTACAGCATATAGTAACTAGTAAGTTTTCAATAACTAATACTATGAATATTAATCTTAGTACTCGATATTACTGGTCCTATTCTCAAAACAACAGTTTTTTCAATTTGCAAAACAATGGCTATTTAACACCAAATACTGCTTATTCTGAAAATCAAGATTTGAATGTCAACTCTTGGAATTTCGATTTGTCATACTCTTGGTGGTTTGCACCTGGAAGTGAATTTAAAGTTTTGTATCGTAACTATGGTGTCCAAGAATTAAATTCTATTGAAAAAAGTATCAAAACAAATTTTAAAAATGTTTTTGATTCCGACCTAACTTCTATATTATCAGTTAGTTTACGCTATTTTATTGACTACAATAAGTTAAAATCAAAGCGTTAATTCTTCTAATAAAATCATTGTAAGATTACTATTTGTTGTTTTAGTTTTGTTCTAGCTTTTTATAAATACTTTATATTTGCAAAAAAAAGTTAAGATGAATAAAAAAGTAATCCTCATGATACTCGATGGTTGGGGTAAATCTCCAGACCCAAAAGTATCAGCAATTGATAACGCAAACATACCTTTTATAAATAGTTTATACGCTAATTATCCGAGCGCACAATTAAGAACCGATGGTTTGCATGTTGGACTGCCAGAAGGTCAAATGGGAAATAGTGAAGTAGGACACATGAATCTTGGTGCTGGGAGAATTGTTTATCAGGATTTAGCAAAAATTAATCTCGCTGTTGCAAATAATACTTTAACTAAAGAAACCGTTCTGATTGACGCTTTCAATTATGCAAAATCTAATAATAAAAAAGTTCACTTTTTAGGATTAGTTTCAGATGGCGGAGTTCACTCACACACTTCTCATTTAAGAGGATTGATTGATGCTACTCAAGAATATGGTTTGAAAGAAGTATTTGTCCACGCTTTTACTGATGGTAGAGATGTAGATCCAAAATCGGGTGTAACCTATATTCAAGATTTAGAAAAATATATTGAAAACACATCGGTAAAAATAGCTTCTGTTATTGGTCGCTATTACGCCATGGATAGAGACAAACGTTGGGAAAGAGTGAAACTTGCCTATGATTTATTAGTAAACGGAACCGGAACACCTACAAAAGATGCGGTTACATCAATAACCGAAAGTTATGCGAATAACGTAACAGATGAATTTATTCCACCACACATAATTGTTGGAGAAAACGATTTGCCTTTAGCTACAATTAAAGAAGACGATGTGGTTATTTTCTTTAATTTCAGAACCGATAGAGGACGAGAATTAACAGAAGCCTTATCGCAGCAAGATTTTCATGAGCAAAATATGCATAAATTGAACTTGTATTATGTAACGTTAACCAATTATGACGAAACATATCAAAACGTTAAAGTAGTTTATAATAAAGATAACATTACAGAAACCTTAGGAGAAGTATTAGAAAAAGCGAATAAAAAACAAATTCGTATTGCTGAAACTGAAAAGTATCCGCACGTAACTTTTTTCTTTTCAGGTGGAAGAGAATTACCATTTGAGGGAGAAACTAGAATTTTAAGAAATTCTCCAAAAGTAGCTACTTATGATTTACAACCCGAAATGAGTGCTTTTGAATTAGCAGACGCATTGGTGCCAGAACTTGAAAAAGGAGAAGTAGACTTTGTATGTTTGAATTTTGCCAATGGCGATATGGTAGGGCATACCGGTGTTATGAGTGCGGCTATAAAAGCCTGTGAAGCAGTAGATGCTTGTGCAAAAAAAGTAATTGATGCAGCTTTAGAAAACGGATATACTACTATTGTAATTGCTGATCATGGCAATTGTGAAACCATGATAAATCCTGACGGAAGTCCAAACACAGCTCATACTACCAATCCTGTGCCTATTATTTTGGTTGATAACGAATTGAAAAATATAAAAGATGGTGTTTTAGGTGATATTGCTCCCACTATTTTGGAGTTAATGGGCATAAAAAAACCAGCGGCTATGTCTTGTAGTTCACTGGTTTAATTATCATTTTTTAAATTTTTATTAAAGCCGTCTCAATTATGTGACGGCTTTTTTTCTTCTTTTTTATCAACTATCACTGTTAATTCTTGTGTGTCCTGATTTAAATCAATAGTAATGGTATCGCCAACACTAATTTTAGATGTAATAATTTCTTCCGCTAGTGCATCTTCCACATATTTCTGTATTGCTCGTTTTAACGGTCTTGCTCCAAATTGTTTATCATAGCCTTTCTCAGCAACAAATGCTTTTGCAGCATCCGAAAGATTTAATTCATATCCTAATTCGGTGATACGATCGTATAATTTTTTTAATTCAATTTCAATAATTAAATCGATGTCTTGTTTCTCTAAAGCATTAAATACAATTACATCATCAATTCTATTAAGAAATTCGGGTGCAAATGTTTTTTTCAATGCATTTTCAATAATACTTTTCGAATTATCATCGGCTTGGGCTATTTTAGCAGCAGTTCCAAAACCTACACCTTGACCAAAATCTTTCAATTGTCTAGCTCCAACATTCGAAGTCATAATAATGATAGTATTTTTAAAATCAATTTTTCTTCCTAAACTATCTGTCAGGAATCCATCATCCAGCACTTGAAGTAACATGTTGAAAACATCTGGATGTGCTTTTTCAATTTCGTCTAAAAGTACTACGCAATACGGTTTTCTTCTCACTTTCTCAGTCAATTGTCCGCCTTCTTCATAACCAACATATCCTGGAGGTGCTCCAATAAGTCTAGAAATAGCAAATTTCTCCATGTATTCACTCATGTCAATTCGAATCAGAGCGTCTTCAGAATCAAACAATTCTTTAGCTAAAACTTTAGCCAATTGTGTTTTACCAACACCTGTTTGTCCTAAAAAAATAAAAGAGCCGATTGGTCTATTTGGATCTTTCAATCCTGCACGATTTCTTTGTATAGATCGTGCAATTTTGAGAACAGCTTCTTTTTGTCCAATCACCTTACCTTCAATAAGCTCAGGTAATTTGGCTAGCTTATTACTTTCTGTTTGAGCAATTCTATTTACAGGAATTCCTGTCATCATCGAAACTACATCGGCTACATTGTCTTCTGTAACTTCAATTCGATTATTTTTAGCATCTTCTTCCCACTTTTCTTGTGCAATAGCTAACTCTTTTTCAATTCTTTTTTCGTCATCTCGCAATTTGGCAGCTTCTTCATATTTTTGTTTTTTGACAACTGAATTTTTCAATTCACGAACCTCTTCTAATTGTCTTTCCAATTCCAAAATTTGTTTTGGAACATCAATATTAACGATGTGTACACGCGATCCAGCTTCGTCAAGCGCATCGATTGCTTTGTCTGGTAAAAATCGCTCTGACATGTACCGATCAGTCAATTTTACGCAAGCTTCTATAGCTTCTGGAGAATATTTTACATTATGATGGTCTTCGTATTTATCTTTAATGTTATTCAAAATAGTAATCGTTTCAGAAATCGAGGTAGGTTCAATAATAACTTTCTGAAAACGTCTTTCTAATGCACCGTCTTTTTCAATATATTGTCTGTATTCATCAAGTGTGGTTGCGCCAATACATTGAATTTCTCCTCTTGATAAAGCGGGTTTAAACATATTAGAAGCATCAAGTGAACCTGTAGCACCACCAGCACCTACAATTGTGTGAATTTCATCTATAAATAGAATAATGTCATCATTTTTTTCTAATTCATTCATCACCGCTTTCATTCGTTCTTCGAACTGTCCACGGTATTTTGTACCAGCCACAAGGCTTGCCAAATCGAGCGTTACCACTCGTTTATTGAATAATATTCTGGATACTTTCTTTTGAATAATTCTCAAAGCCAAACCTTCGGCAATGGCTGATTTACCTACACCTGGTTCTCCTATAAGTAACGGATTGTTTTTCTTGCGACGGCTTAATATTTGGGAAACACGTTCAATTTCTTTTTCGCGTCCTACAACAGGATCGAGTTTTCCTTCTTCTGCCATTTCGGTTAAATCTCTACCAAAATTATCTAAAACGGGTGTTTTTGATTTTTTGTTAGATTTGTTGGCAGGATTATTAAAATCAGCTCCTTTTAAACTTTCATCCTGACCAGAATCCTCATTATAGGATTCATTTCTTGGTAAGTTATCCATAAAATCTTCTTCGTTTGGTGTCATATTCAAATATTGTTCTTTAGCTATATCATAATCAATTTTGAGTTTATTTAATAGCTTGGTTGTAGGATCGTTTTCATTTCTTAAAATGCACAATAACAAATGTGCAGTACTAATCGAGGTGCTGTGAAATACTTTGGCTTCCAAAAAAGTGGTTTTTAAAGCGCGTTCTGCTTGTCGGGTAAGATGCAGGTTTTTCTTTTCGTTGTTAATCTCCAAATTTGGGTTTGCTGGACTTAGGATTTCAACTTTTCTTCTCAGATGATCTAAATCGACAGATAAATTATTTAAAATAGATATCGCTTTCCCGTTGCCATCTCTCAAAATCCCAAGCATTAAATGTTCCGTGCCAATGAAATCGTGTCCCAATCTCAAAGCCTCTTCTTTGCTATAAGTAATTACATCTTTTACTCTTGGCGAAAAATTATCATCCATAATATAAACGTATTGTTTAAGGTAAATTTAGTGATTTTGGTTTTAAAAAGCAAAAACTAAACTAGTTGAAGTATTCTAATTGCTAATTGACAAAAAAAGAATGATAAAAACGTTAAAACTAACTTAATTTATTAACTAAAAACTAACTCAAATTTGTTAATAAATCATTTAAATTAGAATCGTAAAATGGTATAAAAAAAATCAAAATGACGTATATTAGCACGTTTTGAAATTAAAATAAATTTATTAAATAGTTACAATTATGTCTGAAGGAGAAAAGTTAATTCCTATTAATATTGAAGATGAAATGAAATCAGCTTACATCGATTATTCGATGTCGGTAATTGTCTCAAGAGCACTTCCTGATGTTAGAGATGGCTTGAAGCCAGTGCATCGAAGAGTTCTTTACGGGATGTATGATTTAGGAGTTACCTCAAAGTCGGCTCACAAAAAGTCCGCAAGAATTGTCGGAGAAGTATTAGGAAAATATCATCCACACGGGGATACATCGGTTTATGATGCGATGGTTCGTATGGCTCAAGAATGGAGTTTACGTTATTTATTAGTAGACGGTCAAGGTAACTTTGGTTCAGTCGATGGCGATAGTCCAGCAGCGATGAGATACACCGAAGCAAGAATGCGAAAAATTTCGGAAGAAATCATGGCAGATATTGAAAAAGAAACAGTTGATTTTCAATTAAATTTTGACGATACACTTTACGAACCAAAAGTAATGCCAACCAGAGTCCCAACGCTTTTAATTAACGGCGCAACTGGAATTGCAGTAGGGATGGCAACCAATATGCCACCGCATAATTTAACTGAGGTAATCAACGGAACTTTAGCCTATATCGACAATAATGACATCGAAATAGATGAATTGATGACGCATATCAAAGCACCTGACTTTCCAACTGGAGGAATTATTTATGGATACGAAGGTGTTCGTGAAGCATTCAAAACGGGTAGAGGTCGAATTGTAATGCGTGCAAAAGTAGGTTTTGAAGAAGTCGATGGAAGAGAATCTATTATTGTAACCGAAATTCCTTATCAAGTTAATAAAGCGGACATGATTAAACGTACTGCTGATTTAGTTAATGATAAAAAAATTGACGGTATTGCCAATATTCGAGATGAATCGGATAGAAACGGAATGCGAATTGTTTATATTTTGAAACGTGATGCTACGCCAAATGTAGTTTTGAATACGCTTTATAAATTCACACAATTGCAATCTTCTTTCAGTGTTAATAATATTGCATTAGTAAAAGGGCGTCCGCAAATGTTGAATCTAAAAGATATGATTCATTATTTTGTAGAACACCGTCATGATGTGGTAGTTCGTAGAACGCAATTCGATTTAAGAAAAGCCGAAGAAAGAGCCCATATTTTAGAAGGTTTAATTATTGCTTCTGACAATATAGACGAAGTAATTGCATTAATCAAATCTTCGAAAAATACCGAGGAAGCTAGAGAAAAATTAATCGAAAGATTCAAATTATCAGATATTCAATCGCGGGCCATTGTCGAAATGCGTTTGCGTCAATTAACAGGTCTGGAACAAGACAAGTTAAGAGCAGAATATGAAGAAATAATGAAATTGATTGCTCATTTACAAGCCTTATTAGCCGATGTAAATTTGAGAATTGCACTTATCAAAGAAGAATTAATCGAAATTAGAGATAAATATGGCGACGCTCGTCGTTCTTTAATAGAATATTCAGGTGGTGATGTAAGTATCGAAGATTTAATTGCCGATGAAAATGTAGTGATTACTATTTCGCATGCAGGTTACATCAAACGTACTAATTTAACAGAATATAAAACTCAAAATAGAGGAGGAGTAGGGCAAAAAAGTGCTGGCACAAGAGATCAAGATTTCTTAGAACACATGTTTGTGGCTACTAACCATCAATACATGATGTTCTTTACTCAAAAAGGAAAATGCTTTTGGATGCGAGTATATGAAATTCCAGAAGGAAGCAAAACCGCCAAAGGAAGAGCTATTCAGAACTTAGTAAACATAGAAAGTGACGATAAAGTAAAAGCGTTTATTTGCACTCAAGATTTAAAAGACAAAGAATACACCAATAGCCATAACTTAATAATGGTGACCAAAAAAGGTCAGGTTAAGAAAACCTCATTAGAAAAGTATTCTAAGCCAAGAGTAAACGGAGTGGCAGCAATTACTATTAAAGAAGGGGATGAATTATTGGCAGCGAAATTAACCAATGGCGAAAGTCAAATTATAGTAGCGGTTAAGTCTGGAAAATTAGTTCGTTTTGAAGAAACCAAAACTCGCCCGATGGGAAGAACAGCTTCTGGAGTTCGAGGAATTACCTTGAAAGACGAATCTGACGAAGTAATTGGCATGGTTACTGTAAATGACATGAACAGTGAAATTCTCGTAGTGGCTGAAAACGGTTACGGAAAACGTTCAAGTTTAGACGAATATCGTATTACAAATCGTGGCGGAAAAGGAGTGAAGACATTGAATATTACCGAAAAAACGGGTAATTTAATTTCTATTGATTCTGTTACTGATGCCGATGATTTGATGATTATAAACAAATCGGGTTTAACTATCCGAATGGCTGTTGAAGATTTAAGAGTGATGGGTCGAGCTACACAAGGAGTTAAATTAATTAACATCAAAGGGAACGATTCAATAGCTGCAGTGACCAAAGTAATGAAAGACGATGTAGTAGAAGTTGTTTTAGATGAAGATGGAAATGTAATTGAAGACACAGTAATCGAAAGAGTGAAGCCTGTTCTAGAAGTTTTAGAGGATGATGGAACAACTTCAGACGATGATGATGACGATGAATCTGAAGAAGAATTGGATGATGAATCTGAGGATGATTCTGAAGACGACGACGAATAAATGAGTTTTTTTAAAATTTAATAATCAATAATTAATTAAATACTATGAAAAGTAAATATGTAATTTTTGCCTCTGCTTTTTTGATTTCTACAGTCACTTTTGCACAAAAAGACCAAATTAAAGCAGCCGATAAAGCATTAAAAGCGGGAAGTTCTCAAGAGGCAATAACCATTTTACAAGGTGCGGAATCTCTTATTTCAAATGCAACCGATGGTGAAAAAGCACAGTTTTTCTTTATTAAAGCAAATGCTTTATTAGACCTAGCTAATAAAAAAGTGGAAGAAATAAAAAATCTTTCTTCTGCAGCTAAATCTTACAGCGATTTATTGGCTGTGGAAAAAGCTTCTGGAAAAGACAAATATTCTGCCCAAGCACAAACTTCTATTGAAGAAATAAAAGGAAAATTGGTAAACATAGCAATTGATAAACAAGCAGAGTCAAAATTCAAAGAAGCTTCAGAATTATTGTTTCAGGTATATGAATTGGATAAAAGAGATTTGACCAAATTGTATTTTGCGGCTACTTATGCAGTTTATGATAAAGAATACGATAAAGCTTTAACCTACTTTGCAGAATTAAAAAAGCAAAATTATACAGGAGAAGAAACTCAATATTATGCTAAAAATGCTATTACAGAAAAAGAAGATTATTTTGGAAATACAGCTTCAGCTAAAACAGATCGAGATTCAAAAGTAAAATTGAAATTATATAGCGAACCAAGAGAAGAAAAAATCCCTTCTAAGCGAGGTGAAATATCCAAAAAAGTAGCTTATATATTATCTGAAAAAGGTAACATTCCTGAAGCCAAAATAGCCTTTGAAGAAGCTAAAAAAGAAAATCCAGATGATGTTAATTTGATTATTACTGAAGCAAATTTGTATTTCAACGAAAAAGATTTTGTAACATATAAAAAATTGTTGACTACTGCATTAGAGAAAAATCCAAATAATGTAGAGTTGATTTATAATCTTGGAGTTACAAGTCATACCAATAAAGAAATTGATGAGGCAGAAAGATTATATAATAAAGCAATATCTATTGATCCAAATTATTCATTGGCATATCTTAATTTAGCAAATATTAAATTAGATAAACGAAATTTAATTACCGATCAGATGAATAAATTAGGCACTTCAACTATAGATACAAAAAAATATGATTTTTTGAAAAAACAATCTGAAAATATTTTAACTACTGAAGTACTTCCTCTTTTAGAAAAAGCGAATCAATTGGAACCTTCTAATGAAGATACAAAATCATTATTAATAAAGGTTTATGGAGCATTAGATTTTACTGATAAAATCAAAGCCTTGAAAGCAAAGTAAAATATTTTTTACTTCTTTTACAAACCGCCTCATGATTGAGGCGGTTTTTTTATGCCTAGTAAATCGATAAACTTAAAACATAAATTTGTAAGAATATTTATTATTTTTTATTTAATTTGTGTATTTCATCGATTTTATTGTGTATTTTATCGCATATCTGTATACATTTACAAAGTAATAAAAAACAAGTTCTTATCAATTTATACTTAAAGAAGTTTGCCCCACAATCTACTTTAATAAAAGAAAATATAACTAAAGCAGTTTGCCCCACAATCTACTTTAAACTTAACCTACATTATTATGAATGCAAAATTACTTCGAGTATTATTGCTAGTTGCAACAATATTCACTTTAAACTCATGTTCTTCGGATAGTTCTGAATCTACTGATTCGGATAATTCTAGTGCAAAAGTTATGAATTATACTTATAATGCTACCGAATTGGAAGCGATGGAGTTAATTAATGAGTACAGAGTAAGTGTAGGATTAAATGCTTTAGAACAAATTAATCATATTTCTTTTAAATCAGAAGAGCATGATGATTACATGATTACAAATAATGTGGTTAATCACAATAATTTTGTTTCTAGATCTGAAAACTTAATTTCTGTTTTGGGAGCTAAAAGAGTGGGGGAAAATGTTGCCTACAATTATAACACTCCAAAAGCAGCTCTTACAGCTTGGTTAAACAGCCCTTCACACAAAGAAAATATAGTTGGAAATTATACTCATTTTGGAATTGCTATCAAAACCAATGCGGATGGTAAAAAATATTACACTAATATTTTTGCGAAAATATAAGTTGAAAAAACGCTACTATTTTCCAATTTAACAATCAGAAAAACGATTATTAGTTATTAGTTTTTTACTTTTATCCTAAAAAATCTTTCAATTCCTCATAGGTTTTTATTTTTGTACTGTTTTTTTCTTTGTTCAATACACTTTCTATTTGAGTCGGAATCGGTAATTTGATACTTAATGCGGGTTCAACTGTATCTAAAAACTTAATTGGATGCGCTGTTTCTAAGAAAATACCAATTGCATTTTCGTGATTTTGTAACTCTTTTTTCAAACCCAAATAACCTACAGCTCCGTGCGGTTCAGCAATATAACCAGTGTTTTTATAAATTGACTGCATCACATCTAAAGTATCCGCATCGGTATATGAAAAAGAAGAAAAATCTTTTTTAAATTCTGCTAAATCATTATTGTACATTTCTTGAATTCGAACAAAATTACTTGGATTTCCTACATCCATTGCGTTTGAAATAGTTGCTTTAGAAGGTTTAGGGTCATATTTTCCATTTTCCATAAATCGAGGCACCGCATCGTTTACATTGGTTGCAGCCACAAAATGTTCTATTGGTAAACCTAATTTTTTAGCAATAATTCCAGCACAAATATTTCCGAAATTC
>CAMAWK010000009.1 GCA_945861915.1 Flavobacterium psychrophilum
GAATTGAAAGCTGAAGGAAAACCAGAACAAATTTGGGATAAAATCATTCCTGGAAAAGTATTGCGTTTTATATCTGACAACACTACTTTAGATCAAGAAAAAGCATTGTTAGATCAAAACTTTATTAAAGATGACAGCAAAAAAGTGGGTGACTATGTAAAAGAATTCAACGTTGAAATTAGCGGTTTCAAAAGAGTTACTCTAGGATAATTTAAGTATAGATTTCATTATCATAAATCCCATTTTGTTTAAAACAAAATGGGATTTTTTTTGATTAAAAGTTTCGAAAAAAAATTGCAACTTATTGGATTTTCTTAACTCGTATCAGCAGGAGTAATAGCAAACTTGAACTGACCTTGACCAATTAAACAAGAGCTCGATAATTTGTAATTAATTATTTATATATTTGGTTTAAATAAAGTATGACGATTGTCATACATATCTACCCAAAACGGGGTGGCTTTGTGTGATTTTGTCATACATATATACAAGTTATGAGGCATAATAAAAAAAATCAAGTACTATGAAAAAAGTAATAAGCATAATTTTTCTAATTTTTTATCAATTTACTTTATGTCAAAACAATCCAATTGTAGAAGCAGAAAATGATTCTATTTTTAATGCCAAAGAATTAGAAATCAAACCAGAATTTCCGGAAGGGTCAAATCAGTTTTTAAGATTGATAATGAAAAAATTTCAGCTGCCGGAAAAATTTTTTGGGAAAACACTTATATATTTTGTTGTTGAAAAAGACGGAACTTTAACTAACGTGAAAGTTGAAAATGGGAATGACGAAATTGATGCTGAAGCTATAAGAGTAATGAAATTATCGCCTAAATGGAAGCCAGGAAAACATCAAGATAAAATTGTGCGTTCGAGATATTGCATACCAATAAATATTTTACCGCCTGAATAACAACGCCTCATAACAGCTGACAAACGCAATCTCTGATTTTCGGTGATTTGTGATTTTATTTTTCTATTTTCGTTTTTTCTAAAGTAGAAAAAACTCAGTTCAGTAGCCGCGACTGTCGTCTATCAGCGGAACGTTAAAAATCTAGAAAAGAGGTTTATGGCTACTCGCCATTTTTCTTGCTTTATGCCTCAGTTTATCCGAACAAAAGCAAAACAATTAAAAACAGACCATACAAACTATAACAAAATTCTTTTCTACATCCCCGTTCGAATCGCTTCTACAGGATCTAATTCAGAAGCTGCAATAGCTGGTACTATACCTGCTATTAAACCAATTAATGTAGACAATCCAGTTCCTAAAACAACATTCCCCATTCCTAAAACAAACCCCGGCTGCACGAAGTATAATAATCATTTTTAAGAGTTTAACGATTCCCAATAGTTTTCAAGAATCACATAGCTAATCGATATTTATTAAACACTTCGGATTGCAGTGGTCTTATATGAAAAGTAAAATTTGCTTTCTAAGACGTTAGGATTTAGAATATATTATCGATTATTATTTAGCTTTTACTGGCACTCGTAACTAATTCGTTACTTGTTTTAATAAAACTTATAAAATAGTGTAAATAAATGTAGTAGATTTACTGCTTAATTTTTAACTAAATTTCCTCAAAAAAATGAAAAAAATAATTTGGATTCTTATTATAACCTTTTTTTATTCTTGTAGTAGTAATAGTAGTAGCGAAAGTGAAGTTCCTGATGATGATTCCACACTAGATAGCGAGGTACCTAATCCGAGGTCTTATACGACTTATACCTCTCAAAATTCGGTAACACTTAATGGTGTTATCGATAACAGTAACAACTATTACCAAGGACCGGGAACTTATAAAGTTGGATTTATTTTCAGAACAGGCAATGCTGAAAACACTAACAATCAAAAATTTATTATTGTGGATGAGAGTGTAGAATATGCACCTGATATTGCTTATTTCAAGACTACGATTAATTCGTTATCTCCAAATATTAAATATTTTTATACCTGCTTTACGAAAAACGGAGCTTATGAAGAATATGATTGGGAGGAATTTACTACCTCTGAAATCCCTTGTACACAGTCGCAAAACAACTACGTCAATATTGAGGGAATATGGAGTACTGTATACCCAACAATTGATGATCCTTCATGTTGTGATGAAGGTAATTTTGGAATTAGATTTGGATCATGGCCCAATATTTATGAAATAAATTTTAATGAATTAGACAATGGTTTACCAAAAACGGGACAATATTTTGGTGTTGATTATGAGTTTGATATTTCTGGATTTAATAAACAAGTCGTAAAGTCATCAAATCAAGTGTTAATTGGATCCAGTTCTACACCAAATACTAAATTATTTGTTACTAATAATGGAACAACACTAACAATAACTTTTTGTAATACAACTTTAAGAGATGGTAGTGTTTTAAATGGAAAAGTTTCTGTAGCTATTCCTTAAAAAAGGTTTAAGTAATAATATTTTGAGCTGGTTAATTATTTTAATCAGCTTTTTTATTGTTTTTTTGATTAAATAGCTAACTAGATACCACTTCCCGATACTAAGATTTGCGAAAATATTCCAAATAGTTCATCAGGACAATCAAAATCAGACCAAACAAACTATAACAAAATTCTTGTTTACATCCCCGTTCGTATCGCTTCTACAGGATCTAGTTTAGAAGCTGTAATGGCTGGTACTATTCCTGCTATTAAACCAATTAAGGTAGATAATCCGGTTCCTAAAACAATATTCCCCATTCCTAAAACAAACTCAAAATCGATTGTGTTTGTCAAAACTATTGCAATAATCCAAACCAAAATCAAACCGATAATTCCTCCAATTAACGACAAAATTACCGCTTCAAACAGAAACTGAAAAAGAATAAAAGCGTTTTTGGCTCCCAATGATTTTTGAATTCCAATAAGATTGGTTCGTTCTTTGACCGAAACAAACATAATATTGGCAATTCCAAAACCACCCACTAACAACGAAAACCCACTAATAATCCACCCTACGAGGTTCATTTGAGAAATAATTCCGTCTATCAAATCGGTGAATCCTGACAATACATTTATAAAAAAATTGTCAATATCTCCCGATTTTAAGCCTCTCGTATTTCTAAGTTTCTGCGTTATTTCGGCTTTATAGGCTTCCATATCCACTCCTTTTTTGGGTTTAATAATAATGGCATTGATGAGTGATTTATTATTGTCACCATACAATTGACGTAAAAAATTCACAGGAATATAAGCGGAATTGTCGTTGCTATCTTCAAAAATTCCAGCTCCTTGTTTTTTGAGAACTCCAATTACTCTGAACTTTTGCCCATACAATCGAACTTCTTTTTCCAGTGGGTCACTATCATCAAATAATCCTTTGGCAATTTCGTCTCCTATGACAATAACCTTTGCAGCAGAAGTTGCTTCGGATTCGGTATAAAACCGCCCTTTTTCGAATTCCATTCCTTGAATATCAATAAACTCATGCGAAACCGACATGATATTTACATTGCTGGTAGTATTCGATTCAAATTTAACCGACTCTGTTTTGGTAAAAATCTGAAAACTCATTTGATCCGTATCCGTTATGGCGTCTTTCAAATAAGTGTATTCATCGTATTTAATATTCGGAAACTGTTCCCTTTTCCATTGCGGGATTTCGGAAGGACCAAATGAAATTTTAGTTAGATAAATCGTGTTTTTATCTAAACTACTCAAATCCTTAGTGATTTTTCTGTTCAAAGAATCGACCGCTGCGAGCACAGCAATAATAGAAAATATACCAATAGTTACACCCAATAAAGACAAAAGTGTTCGCAATTTATTATTTCGCAAAGCACTTATTGCAAAACGGAAACTTTCATTTAACAATCGAAAATAAATCAACATAAATTCCAAATTTGAATCAGCGTAAAATTCTATAAATTTATTACATGAACCTAATAAAATACAGCTTCTAAATTTGTGTGCAATTTTAAAATATTGTTACACAATGCAATTGCTTTTTTATGGAGAAAAAACTACTTTTGCACGATAAATTTTAAACGCTACATGAATACTACAAAAACAATCAAATCTGCTTTAGTTTCGGTTTTTTCAAAAGAGGGTCTAGAACCAATTATACAAAAATTACACGAGCAAAAAGTAGTTTTTTACTCTACTGGAGGCACGGAAGATTTTATAAAAAACTTAGGAATACCAGTTGTTCCCGTTGAAGATGTTACTTCTTATCCGTCTATTCTTGGAGGAAGAGTAAAAACATTGCACCCGAAAGTTTTTGGCGGAATTTTGAATCGTCAAGATAATGAAAGTGATGTGCAACAAATGCAAGAATATAATATTCCGCAGATAGATTTGGTGATTGTAGATTTATATCCATTTGAAAAAACATTCGCTTCGGGAGCGAGTGAAACGGATATTATTGAAAAAATAGATATTGGTGGCATTTCGTTGATTCGTGCTGCTGCAAAAAACTTTAAGGACACCGTTATTGTGCCTTCGGTAGCTGAATATTCTACACTTTTGGATTTAATAAGTAATCAAAATGGCGCAACTACCTTAGAAGACAGAAAATTATTTGCAACTAAAGCATTTCAGGTTTCATCTCATTATGATACTGCCATTTTTAATTATTTTAATAAAGATGAAACGATTCTAAAAATAAGTATTCCTGACGGACAAGAGTTACGATATGGGGAAAATCCACATCAAAAAGGATTTTTCTTTGGCGATTTTGAGGCTATGTTCAAAAAACTACACGGAAAAGAATTGTCATACAATAATTTATTAGACGTGGATGCAGCCGTAAATTTAATTGCAGAATTCAAAAATGATGATCATACGTTTGCGATTTTAAAACACAATAACGCCTGTGGATTGGCGACACGAAACACGATAAAAGAAGCCTATTTGGCTGCTTTAGCTTGTGATCCAACCTCTGCGTTTGGTGGTGTTTTGATTGCTAATACCAAAATAGATCTGGAAACAGCAACCGAAATAAACAAATTGTTTTGTGAAGTAGTGATTGCTCCTAGTTTTGACGAAGCAGCTCTAGCTGTTTTACAAGAAAAGAAAAACAGAATTATTTTAGTTCAAAACGAAGTAGAATTGCCACAAAAACAAGTGAGAACTTGCTTGAACGGAATTTTGGTTCAAGAAAGAAATAATAGTACTGATACTAAACAAGATTTAAAAGTCGTTACTACAACAGCACCGACTGCTACAGAAATAGACGATTTAATTTTCGCATCAAAAATTTGTAAAAACACCAAATCGAATACGATTGTTTTTGCTAAAAATGGCACCTTACTTTCTTCTGGAACGGGTCAAACTTCTAGAGTAGACGCTTTGTTACAAGCCATCGATAAAGCAAAAACGTTTGGATTTAGCCTCGAAGGAGCTTCCATGGCTAGTGATGCTTTTTTTCCGTTTCCTGATTGTGTTGAATTAGCAAAAAACTCTGGAATTACAGCCGTTATTCAGCCTGGAGGTTCTATAAAAGATGAATTGAGCATCGATTATTGTAATGAAAATAAAGTTGCAATGGTATTTACAGGAACTCGTCATTTCAAACATTAATTTGTTTAGATTTGTATGTTAAAAAATAATAACTTTTAAACCCAAAAAAATATATGGGATTTTTTGATTTCATGACCGAGGATATTGCGATAGACCTTGGTACAGCCAATACTTTAATCATTCACAATGACAAAGTTGTCATTGACAGTCCATCTATAGTTGCCCGTGACAGAGTTTCGGGAAAAATAATCGCCGTTGGCAAAGAAGCCAATATGATGCAGGGAAAAACGCATGAGAATATTAAAACCATTAGACCTTTGAAAGATGGTGTAATTGCTGATTTTGATGCATCCGAAAAAATGATTAGCATGCTTATAAAAAGCATTCCTGCTTTGAAAAAAAGAATGTTTACTCCAGCTTTGCGAATGGTAGTTTGTATTCCGTCTGGAATTACTGAAGTGGAAATGAGAGCGGTAAAAGAATCTTGTGAGAGAGTAAATGGAAAAGAAGTCTATTTAATTCACGAACCTATGGCTGCGGCTATTGGTATCGGTATCGATATTATGCAACCAAAAGGAAACATGATTGTGGATATTGGAGGTGGAACTACTGAAATTGCCGTTATTGCCCTTGGTGGAATTGTTTGCGACAAATCGGTGAAAATTGCTGGTGATGTTTTTACTAACGATATTGTGTATTATATGCGTACCCAACACAACCTTTTTGTGGGTGAAAGTACAGCCGAAAAAATAAAAATTCAAGTAGGAGCTGCAGTGGAAGATTTAGAAACTCCTCCAGAAGAAATGTCGGTTCAAGGTAGAGATTTATTAACTGGAAAACCAAAACAAGTAGCTGTTTCATACAGAGAAATTGCCAAGGCATTGGACAAATCGATTCAACGTATTGAAGATGCGGTTATGGAAACTTTATCTCAAACTCCGCCAGAATTAGCGGCAGATATTTACAATACAGGTATTTATCTTGCAGGGGGTGGATCCATGTTGAGAGGATTAGACAAACGTATTTCTCAAAAAACAGACTTACCAGTTTACATTGCCGAAGATCCATTAAGAGCTGTAGTTAGAGGAACTGGTATGGCTTTGAAAAATCTTCATAAATTCAAAAGTATCCTTATAAAATAAAAATTCCAAAAATCAAATCCCAAACTCCAAAATGGTAAACAAATGACCAAATTTTGGATTTTGGAATTTAACTTTGTTAAGTTCGGCTATACCTTGTTTGAGATTTTTAATTTAATAAATTATGCAGCAAATAGTAAATTTTATTATAAAAAACAGTAATAGATTGCTGTTTTTGCTGCTTTTAATATTTTCGTTATTTCTTACCATTCAATCGCATTCGTATCATAAAAGTAGAATTATTAGTTCCGCTAATTTTTTGAGCGGAGGTGTTTATGACAAAATAAATAATATCAGTGAGTATTTTAGTCTTAGAACACAAAATGACGCACTTGCTCAGGAAAACGCCAAACTTCGAAGCATTCTTTTTAACGCAAAAGACACTGCTTCAATTTCAAAAATAGATAGTATAAAAGGGCTTCGTCCTACAGATATTATTGTCTCAAAAGTGATTCACAACTCATACAATACCTACGAAAATTACTTAACTATAAATTCTGGAAGTGTTCATGGAGTTAGACCAGACATGGGAGTTGTAAATAGTTTAGGAGTAGTCGGAATTGTTGATGACACTTCGCCAGGGTATGCAACAGTGGTGAGTATCCTAAATACTAAATCACAAATAAACGCAAAAATTAAAAAATCAAATCATTTTGGTTCACTAGTTTGGAATGGTAAAAGCACTGGTTTTGTTCAACTTATAGACATTCCAAGATTGGCAGCAATTAAAAAAGGAGATACAATTGTAACCGGTGGACAATCGGTTATTTTTCCTGAAAACTTAAACATCGGTACAATTGACAAAATTTATGTTGATAACGAAACAAATTATTATACTTTGAACATAAAACTCTTTAATGATATGACTAATTTAGGTCACGTATATATCATAAAAAGCAAAGACCGGGAGGAAATTATTAATCTAGAAAAAAGGGAAGAAAAAGATGAATAATGAATTGTTCATGAATATTTTTCGTTTCATATTGTTGTTGTTGGTTCAAATAATCATCTTCAACAACATGAATTTTTTGGGATACATTAGCCCTTTTCCTTATGTCCTTTTTATCATTTTATATCCTGTAAACGGGAATAAATACGGACTTCTTTTGGCTAGTTTCTTACTTGGAATTACATTAGATATATTTAGTAATTCAGGCGGAATTCACGCAGCAGCAAGTATTGTTTTAGCCTATTACAGACCTTATATATTTAAGTTTTCATTCGGTGTAAGTTATGAGTATCAAACCGTAAAATTAAATGATGTATTAACGCCAGAACGATTTTCGTTTATACTAATTTCGGTACTGATTCATCATATTATACTCTTTATTTTAGAAACTTTCCAAATCAGTTTCTTTTGGGATACATTAGTTCGAATTATACTTAGTACTGTTTTCACTATTATCATTTGTATTATTATCATTTATTTGATAAAGCCTAACAGAAGATGAGAAAAGTTTTGCTTCCTTCGTTAATCATAATTACTGCCTGTTTGCTGGTATTGCGATTGTTTTATTTACAAATAATTGATGATTCATTTAAACTAAAGTCCGACAATAATGCCATCAAAATACAATATGACTATCCTGAGCGAGGCTATATTTATGACAGATTTGGAAAATTATTGGTAGCAAACCAACCTTCCTATGATATTATGGTTATTCCGAGGGAGATGAAAAACATCGACACCTTAGAATTTTGCAAATTATTGGATGTTACCAAAGAAGATTTTATTAAAAAAATCGAAAAGGCAATTGTGTATAGTCCTAGACTTCCTTCGGTGTTTTTAGCACAATTAAACAAAAAAGAATTTGCCGCTTTTCAAGAAAAAATCCGAAAGTTTGAAGGCTTTTATTTCCAAAAGCGTTCCCTTAGAGATTATCAAGTAAATTTTGGTGCCAATATATTTGGATTCATCACGCAAGTGAATGAAAAATTAATTGAGAAAAACCCCTACTACAACAGCGGTGATTTAATTGGTAAACAAGGTGTGGAGGAAAGTTATGAAGAAATTTTACGAGGTGTAAAAGGAGTAAAATATATTCAGAAAGACAAATACAATCGTGAAATAGGTTTGTTTAAAGAAGGAAAATACGATACCGTAGCTGTTCAAGGCAAAGATATTAATCTTTCTATAGATTTAGAACTTCAAAAATATGGCGAAGAATTAATGATTAACAAACGAGGAGGAATCGTGGCTATCGAACCTAAAACAGGCGAAATATTGGCTTTAGTTACTGCGCCTTCTTATGATCCTTCAATTTTAGTTGGACGTCAACGATCTAAAAATTATACGATTTTATATCGCGATTCTATCGCGAAACCTCTTTATGACAGAGGACTTTTAGCCGAGTATCCTCCGGGATCTCCCTTTAAAATTTTAACAGGATTAGTTGGTCTTCAAGAAGGAGTAATCACAGAGCAAACCACTTTTATGTGTCATCATGGATTTAGCTATGCTAGAGGGCGATTTATGAAATGCCACGGATCGGGACCTCATCAATTAAACAACGGAATTTATAATTCATGTAATGCTTATTTTGGGAATACCTACATGAAAACAATCAACAAATATGTCAGTCCGCCTTATGCAGTCAATGTTTGGAGTAAACATGTAAAAAGTTTCGGTTTAGGCAATTTTATGGGATATGATTTACCAACGGGTAGAAAAGGGAAAGTGCCCGATTCAAAAACCTATAAAAAAATGTATCCAGACTGGAGATGGGATAGTAAAACGATTGTTTCAAATGCCATCGGACAAGGAGAAGTCTTAATGACTCCCATTCAACTAGCCAATATGATGGCTGCAGTTGCCAATCAAGGCTATTATTATACTCCCCATATTATTAAAAAAATAAAAGGGACAGTTATAGATAAAAAATACACAACCAAACATAAAACTACTATTGATAAAAAATATTTCAGTCCAATGATTGCTGGATTGTTTGATGTTTACAATTTTGGAACTGCTCATGGTTTAAATGTGGAGGGAATTGACATTTGCGGAAAAACTGGAACTGCCGAAAATTTCGCCAAAATAGATGGTAAACGAACAAAATTAGAAGATCACTCGATTTTCGTGGCATTTGCACCTAAAGATAATCCAAAGATTGCTTTGGCTATTTTTGTTGAAAATGGTGGATTTGGATCAACCATAGCGGGGCCAATAGCCAGTTTGATGATTGAAAAATACCTCAAACGTAAAATATCAAGAACCGATTTAGAAAAAAGAATTTTGGAGAGAAGTTTGCAAAGTAGATATGCTAAATTAGGGGGTTTGTCTGAAACTATTAAAATGGAATTACGAAGAAAAGATTCCCTTTTAAATCTAAAAAACAACCCTGTTCCAGTAAAAATTGATTCTGTTAAAAAAACAAATTAGTACGCATTGATATGAAAAATCAAAGTATTTCGAACAATATAGACTGGATATGCGTTATTATCTACAGCTTACTTGTATTGATGGGTTGGCTGAATATCTATTCCTCCTCGTTATCCTCATTCGAAGGTACTTACGAGAAACAACTGATTTTTATTGTTCTTACTATTCCATTAATTTTTATTGTACTCTCCGTTGACGGAAAATTCTATGAAAAATATGCCAGTATCATTTTTGGAATTTCCTTACTTTCATTGGCAGGTTTGTTTGTAGCTGGAAAAACCATTGCTGGACAACGTTGTTGGTATGGCTTTGGTAGTTTTACGCTACAACCTTCAGAATTTGCAAAAGCCGCTACAGCATTAGCCATTGCCAAATATTTAAGTGATTCTCAAATCAACTTAAAGAATCTCAACACCCAAATGCAAGCTCTAATTCTAGTTTTTCTGCCTGTATTATTAATTCTACCACAACCCGATCCAGGAAGTGCTTTAATTTATAGCATCTTTATTTTGGTTTTGTATCGCGAAGGCTTACCGTCTTGGTATGTTTGGACAGGATTTAACACGATACTTTTATTTGTGTTTACGCTGATATTACCGCCTCAATATGTCATTCTAATTGCTTTAATTATTATTGCGTTAATACATTACAAATCCCGATTGGGAGACAGAAATATCGTTTTGAGTAGTATTCTTTTTGTTTTAATTTCAGGATTTGTACTTTCTGTAAATTATGTTTTTAATCATGTTTTCAAACAACACCACCGGGATCGTTTCAATATATTACTCGGAAAATCGGTTGACATGAAAGGCATAGGATATAACACAAATCAATCAGAAATAGCCATTGGTTCAGGAGGTTGGTTTGGTAAAGGTTTTCTAGAAGGCACACAAACCAAAGGCGGTTTTGTACCCGAACAACACACCGATTACATTTTTACTACCGTGGGCGAGGAATGGGGATTTATTGGTTCGCTGCTTGTAATAGGATTATTTGTGACTTTAATTTTAAGAATCATTTACTTATCCGAAAGGCAAAAAACCAAATTTAGTAGAGTCTATGGCTATTGTGTGGCAGGTATTTTGTTCATCCATTTCTTTGTTAATATCTCTATGGTAGTAGGGATATTTCCCACTATTGGTGTCCCTTTACCTTTCTTTTCATATGGAGGCTCCGGACTTTGGGGATTTACCATACTCCTTTTTATTTTCATAAAAATGGATGCCAATAAAGTGAATGAGTGGTAGATTTTAGCATTTGAAAGGCTGGAAGATTTTTTTATTTCCCCAACATCTCCATCAACTCCAATGCTCTCCTTGTTGTTTTCACATTATCAAAAGTGAGCAAAAGTCGTAAACCAGCAGGTGTTTGTTTTTCTTTCATAACGCAAATGTTGCTGTTTTTTTGGACAAACTGAATCACTTGATGAAAACGTTTCGAAGTATAAAAATCCGAATTTTGATCTGCAACAAAATAGCCAATCATCTTGCCTTTTTTCATCACCAATTTTTCGATTCCTACTTTGGTTGCAATCCATTTGATGCGAATGCTGTTCATCAAAGCCAAGGCTCTTGGTGGCATGGGACCAAAACGGTCAATGAGTTTGTTTTGAAAAACGATTAATTCTTCTTCGTTTTTTAGGGTGCCTAATTCGTTATACAAACTCAATCGCTCGGTGATTGCATTGATATATTCGTCTGAAAACAACAACTCAAAATCGGTGTCGATTTGCAGGTCTTTTACATATTCTTTTTCGACGCCGCTATCTTCGTTTTCATATAGCTCCTTGAATTCGTTTTCCTTCAATTCATCGATAGCTTCGTTCATAATTTTTTGATAGGTATCAAAACCAATTTCGTTAATGAAGCCCGATTGTTCGCCTCCCAATAAATCGCCTGCACCACGAATCTCCAAATCCTTCATCGCAATATTGAAACCACTTCCCAAATCGGAGAATTGTTCCAAGGCTTGAATTCGTTTTCGAGCATCATCCGTCATTGCCGAATAGGGCGGACAAATAAAATAACAAAACGCTTTCTTGTTGCTCCGCCCTACCCGACCTCGCATTTGATGCAAATCGGACAAGCCAAAATTATTAGCATTATTAATAAAAATGGTGTTTGCGTTGGGAACATCTAATCCAGATTCGATAATGGTGGTAGCTACTAATACATCGAATTCACCGTTCATAAACGCCAACATCAATTCCTCTAATTTGCTACCTTCCATTTGACCGTGACCAATGCCCACTCGTGAATCAGGCACCAATCGCTGAATCATTCCCGCCATTTCCTTAATATTTTCGATTCGATTATTGATAAAAAAAACCTGTCCGTTTCTTTGAATTTCATACGAAATGGCATCTCGAATTAGTTCTTCGTTAAAGCCAACCACATTGGTTTCGATAGGATAGCGATTGGGCGGTGGCGTTGTAATGACGGATAAATCTCGTGCCGCCATCAACGAAAACTGCAAGGTTCTCGGAATGGGTGTGGCAGTTAAAGTCAACGTATCCACATTGGCAGCGATGGTTTTGAGTTTGTCTTTTACGTTGACGCCAAATTTTTGTTCTTCATCGACAATCAACAATCCAAGGTCTTTGAAAACGACATTTTTGTTGACCAATTGATGCGTTCCAATCACAATATCGAGTTTGCCTTCGGCTAATTGTTGGAGTGTTTCCGCCTTTTGTTTGGCAGTTCTAAAACGGTTTAAATAGCCAATAGAAACGGGCATTTCTTTTAACCTTTCGGTAAAAGTTCGATAATGCTGATATGCCAAAATGGTGGTTGGCACCAAAACGGCGACTTGTTTCGAATTGTCAACGGCTTTGAAAGCCGCACGAATCGCCACTTCGGTTTTACCAAATCCTACATCGCCACAAACTAGGCGATCCATCGGTCGGTCGCTTTCCATATCGGCTTTGACTTCTGCTGTTGATTTGGTTTGGTCGGGAGTGTCTTCGTAAATGAAGGAACTTTCTAATTCGTTTTGCAAATAACTGTCCGGTGCAAACTGAAATCCTTTTTCCAATTTTCGTTTGGCATACAACTGAATCAAGTTGAACGCTATATTTTTGACCCGAGCTTTGGTTTTTTGCTTGAGGACTTTCCAGGCATTCGACCCGAGTTTATAAATTTTGGGTGGCGTTCCGTCTTTTCCGGTGTATTTCGAAATCTTGTAAAGGGAGTGAATACTCACATACACAATATCATTGTCGGCATAAACGAGTTTGATGGCCTCTTGAGTTTTGCCTTCGACTTGAATTTTTTGCAAGCCGCCAAATTTACCTATTCCGTGATCGATATGCGTAACGTAATCGCCCACAGACAATGTGGTCAATTCTTTGAGCGTGATATTTTGTTTTTTGGAACTGTTGTTTTTAATGCTAAATTTATGATAACGCTCAAAAATTTGATGGTCGGTGTAACAAGCGATTTGGTTTTCTTCGTCTATAAAACCTTGATAAATGGGCAAAACAATCGTGTGGTATTGTTTGCGAATACTTTCGTGATTGGCTTCGTCCAATGATTCAAAAATATCGTGAAACCGTTTGGCTTGTGCCTCATTGGAACAAAACAAATAATTTTTATAGCCATTAAAATGATTATCATTCAAATTATTCAATAACAAATCGAATTGTTTGTTGAATGATGGTTGCGGTTTTATATAAAAATCGAATGTTTTTTGGACTTTATAAAAAGGTTTACTACTCCATTCAACAATCGAAAAATCGAGACTTTTTTTGACAAAACCGTTCTGATTCAAGTATAATTGTTGCGGTTCGAGGTGTTTTACAGTCGATTTCAGATTATCGAAAATTTCGCTGGCTTTGGCAAAAAGTTTGTCTAATTTAGAAAGCAGCAATTCGGTATCTTGTATAAAAAGAATGGTTTGGCTGCTGATATATTCTAAAAAACTCTCACGGTTTTCTTCAAAAAACTGATTCTCGACATTGGGAATAATCGTGATTTTATTTTGCTTTTCGATAGATAATTGGGTTTCTACATCAAAACTTCGAATGCTATCGACTTCGTTACCAAAAAACTCTATTCGGTACGGATGATCATTCGAAAAAGAAAACACATCGACAATACCGCCACGAACTGAAAATTCACCTGGTTCGGTAATGAAATCCACTCGTTTGAATTCGTATTCGAACAAGACTTCGTTGATAAAATCGATAGAAACTTTGTCGCCGACCGTTACTTTCAAGGTGTTTTTTTCCAACTCTTTGTGGGTAATAACTTTCTCGAAAAGTGCTTCAGGGTAGGTTACAATAATAGCCGATTTTTTGAGGGAATTAATTCTATTCAACACCTCAGCACGCAACAACACATTGGCGTTGTCGGTGTCTTCTATTTGATACGGACGACGATAGGAACCGGGATAAAAAAGCACATCTTGCTCGCCAACCATTTGCTCTAAATCGTTCAAATAATAAGCGGCTTCTTCCTTGTCGTTTAAGATAAGTAAAAAGGGTTTATCTGTTTTTTTGAAAAGCGATTGAACCACAAACGAAAACGAAGAACCGAGCAATCCATTCAACTGAATTTTGGATTCTGTTTGCTGCAAACTAGCAACTACTTGCTTAATTTTGGGTGAATTATCGTAGGTGTTATATAATATACTTTTACTCAACACGAGGCAAATTTGGGTCAGGTTCTACATTTGGAATCGCTCTTGCGGAATCCATCATCATTCGCAATTCAGATTCTCCTTCCTCCAATGGAATTTTACTGATTTTTACAATCTTATCCATTTGGTTTTGCAATGAAGTAAGTTCCTCATTCATTTGAGTAATCAAAACCAACACTTTTTGTTCAGGAATATTTTTGAGATGAATAAATAAATCGAGTAATCGAACTTTTGTGATTAATGTGGCAATTCTGGCTTTTATTTGTGGTTTATCAAATTCGATGGGAATATTGTCGTTGAGAGCAATTGCTTTTTTAGAAAGTTCTGTCGCCTTCTTTTGAAAAGCAGCTATAGTTTTGGTAGGTTTTTGGTTTAATTCTGTCAAAAACAAACGCCATTCTTGCCAGGAAGCGGATTTATTTTGTGCCAATAAACTAGCACTATTAAAAAGCCAAGCAGCATTGATTTTTTCATAAACCAATTCCTTTTTTTTGAGGTCTTTTTGGGTGTCAATAAGTTGCTTTTCTCGTTCTTTATTACAAGATGATAATGCAAATACAAGAAAAAGAAAATAGGCAAACGGGAATTTCATTATTGATGCTTTTGACAGCAAAGTTACAAAGTTAATACTGATAGTATAAAATATTTCTAGTTATAAATTCTACTATTTATTCCGTTTCGAAATAACCCTTTTTAAAACTATTTTATTTCAAAAAGGTTGTTTTCGCTTTTCAGATCGGCCATTAATCCGCTGGGGTCTATCGTGATTTTTTTGATGTCGGCTTTGTTTTTAGAAATGACAAAATCATAAACGGGATTTGCCCAAGCCCAATCGTTCAAAGTTGTTCTTTTAATAGATGGATTTGGATTTTCTTTTTCGTAATGCATCATCCGTAGCGGAATATAAAAACTTTCATTTGTACCATCTATATATTCGACTAAAACATCCATAGGCATGGGCATTCTTCCGATTCTTTCTAAAACAACTTTAGTAGATGCTGCATTTTCATTCACTTCTTTTATTCCATAATCAATGGTGTTGGTAGTTTGCGTCCAATCGGTTAAATACCAATCTAAGTTCGCCCCCGAAACACGTTCGGCAGTTCGTTTGATGTCGTTGGGTGTAGGATGCTTAAATTTAAAATCTTGATAGTATTTTTTCAAGGTTTTGCCTAAATTTTCTTTACCAATCAAATATTCTAATTGAGTCAAAAAAACATGTCCTTTGCTGTAAGCCGAAATACTATAGGTTTGATTAAAATCGTATCGGTCAGAATGCGTAGTTTGGGCTTGTTCTTTGCCAGTTTTTACTAAATAATAGTAGTTATCATAGGTGTTTAAATGCGGATTCTCTACTTTTTTTTCAGCCAATTCATTCAAAGCCATTTCTTCTAAGTACGACGTGAATCCCTCGTCCATCCACGAGTGTTTGCTTTCATTAGAAGCCAAAACATGCTGAAACCAAGAATGACCTAATTCGTGCGTTGCCACTCCCAAAAGCCCCTCCATTTTGCCTTCGCCAAGTATCAAAGTACACATCGCATATTCCATGCCGCCATCGCCCCCTTGTATAAATGAATATTGTTTATAAGGATAATCGCCAACCGTTTTGTTAAAAAAATCCATGACTTTTATCATCAGTGGTTGCAAGGCTTTCCAGTTGTCAATGATTTTCGGATTGTTTTTGTATAGAAAATGCAAATCGACATCGTTAGGCCCTTTCACGACATCATGCAAATATTTTTTGTCGGCAGCAAAGGTAAAATCGTGCACATTGGGAGCCACAAAATGCCAAGTGAGTTTTTTGGTGTTTTTCGGATATTTTAACGCAGTTCCAGTCGTTTGATAACCATGCCCAATGTCGTTTGGGTTTTGCAAATAACCGCTACCGCCAAGCGTGTATTCTTTATCAATGGTGATTTTTACATTGAAATTGCCCCAAACGCCATGAAATTCTCTAGCTATGTAAGGATCGGCGTGCCAACCTTCAAAATCGAATTCGGCTATTTTTGGATACCATTGCGCCATCGACAATTCGACACCTTCGTTGTTATTTCGTCCTGCTCTACGGATATGAACAGGAACTTGTCCTGCAAAATCAAGCGTTAAAGTTGTTGATGCGTTGGGTAAAATAGGCTTTGCTAAAGTCACCTCGAGAATCGTTCCTACTTCTTTAATTGTAGCTTCTAACCCGTCTTGTTTGAAATTAGTAATTTTCAAAAAACCTATTTCATTGGGTTGTAGTTTGGATATTCTACTTTCTTTAACTTCTTTTCCGTTGCTCATTATTTTATTGACCATTCTACCGTCAGGATCGGCAATGTTTTGAAGTCGAGCATCCATTTCGCTCCCAGGCTGAAAAGCATTGAAGTACAAATGATAAAAAACCTTCTTCAAAGTATCCTGCGAATTATTGGAGTAAACCAATTCTTGCTTGCCTTTGTATTGGTAGTTTTTGGTATCCATTTCGACTGCCATTTTGTAGTCAGCTTTTTGTTGCCAATACCCAGCATTTTGAGCATTTACATTTTGAAAACAAACTAAAACGAGGAATAAAAAGACGATTTTTTTCATGATTATGAGAATAAAAAAAGGAAAGACAGTGTGTCTTTCCTTTAAAAATTAAAAAATACTTATTTAGACATTTTCTCTGCCAAGAGTAAAGCATTGTAAGCATTTACTATTTTTCCCGATTTAGATGCATTAGCAAACAATCGAGTTTCTTTTTGTTCCTCTCCTACTTTTACAGTTGCTGCAATTGCAACTCCAGAATCCATCAAAATATGTTTGACTTGACTGGCGGATAATTTTGGATAATACGAACGAATTAATGCCGCTACTCCAGCAGCATTAGGCGAAGCCATAGAAGTACCTTGTAAATATTTAAACGTATTGTTTGGTGTTGTTGCATAAATTTCAACACCAGGAGCATACACATCTACATTTGATTTTCCGTAATTAGAAAATTCAGCGGCAATTTTTTCACCCATTTGAAAATTCAGCGCTCCAATAGTTAGTAGATTATCTGCAAACTCTTTTTCCTTTCCATCATGATCATTCGGATAATTAATTTCGGTATCGTTGTCTTTCGCTTCATTTCCAGCAGAATGAATAATTAATACATCTTTTTTGGCTGCATATTTTATGGCATCATAAACCCATTCCTTGTTTGGAGAATAATATTTTCCAAAACTAGTGTTAATTACTTTTGCGCCATTATCTACCGCATAACGAATGGCAAGTGCAATGTCTTTGTCGTATTCATCTCCCATTGGAACAGCGCGAACCGCCATTATTGCTACATTATTGGCAACTCCATCACCTCCAACATTGTTGTTTCTAACCTGTGCCACAATTCCTGCTACGTGAGTTCCATGCAAACAACTTTCTTTATCTGGTCCCGTTACATTATTATTGCCATAAATTTTGTCTTTAATGTCATTTACATTATCGCCAATCACTTTTCTTCCGTTAAAATCTAAATTTAAATAATAATCGTTCTTATTATAAACCTGCTCTTTGTACTCATTTAAATTAGCTCTAAAATCGAGTCCATTCTGACTAATAATACTAATCATTACCTTCTTGCTTCTTGACAAAGAAGGGCTTTCAGTAGAAATAGCCTCAACATCTTCTAAGGTGAAATTTTCTTTTTTCAAATAATCACTTACTTCATTTAATGATTTAAAGATAAAATCAACTTGTTTTTTACTGTCTTCTGACTCTTCTTTTTCTTTGTCATAAGCCTTTTTTACGTTTTTAAAATAGTCTGAACCGTCGTCACCTTTTTTCAAGATACGAGTTATTTCTAAATTCTCATTTGTAATATCTCCCAGAAAATTCCACCCATGAATATCGTCAATATAGCCGTTTTTGTCGTCGTCGATTCCGTTATTGGCTATTTCTTTTGAGTTCGTCCAAATAACCGATTTCAAATCGTCGTGATCAATATCAACTCCCGAGTCTACAATTCCAACAATTACTTTTTTACTCGTTTTATCTTTCAATAATTCTGCATAAGCCTTGTCAACGCTCATTCCTGGTATGGTATCCTTTTGGATATCCAAATGACTCCAACGGTTCAATTCAACTTCTTTTAATGGAGCTTTTTTAGTGATATTTACTGGTGCTTTTACTGCCAATGCCGAAATATCATACACTTTTTTGGAGGCACCACAACCTGCCAAAGCCAATACAGCAATTGATGCTAATACTATCGTTTTGAAATTATTCATGTGTTTTGGGTTAAAATTTTAAAAATAAGTCTAAAAGTATCGATTTTGTTACAAACCAAAACAAGATTAACGCTATTTTAAGATTTCGTCAGAACGAAAAACTTCTTTGAGTCGAACACCTTTTTCGGTTTTTTCGACGGTTATGATTTCGTTGTGTGCGTCGTGTTCCATAAATAAATAGTAGTTATTTTCGGCAGCTGCATTCAAAAACTTAGATTTTTCGGGCATGGTCAATAAAGGTCTTGTGTCATACCCCATAACATAAGGCAAAGGCAAATGTCCGACTGTTGGTAACAAATCTGCCATGAAACAAATCGTTTTGTCTTGGTATTGAATGTGCGGAATCATCATTTTTTCGGTGTGACCGTCAACATAAAAAATCTCAAATCCCAAATCACAAATTGCTACGCCAGTTCGTCCTTCGTCCTCGTGTCCAAAATCTGAACTTGTCATTTTAATGAAATTTAATTGTCCGCTTTCTTGCATGGGCAAAATGTTTTCAGAAAGAAAAGAGGCTTTTTCACGAATATTCGGCTTTGTTGCCCATTCCCAATGATTTTCGTTTGTCCAATATTTGGCATTTTTAAAAGCGGTTTCATAACCCGTTTTGTCTTTGTTCCACTGCACACAACCACCGCAATGATCAAAATGAAGATGAGTCAAGAAAACATCGGTAATATCATCGCGATGAAATCCGTATTTCGCCAAGGATTTGTCCAAAGAGTGGGTTCCCCAAAGCGAATAATACCCTAAAAACTTGTCGGATTGTTTATTTCCCATTCCAGTATCAATGAGAATTAACCGATTTCCGTCCTCAATCAAAAGGCATCTTCCAGCAATATCAATAAGATTATTTGAGTCGGCTGGATTGGTTTTGTTCCAAATCGTTTTGGGAACTACGCCAAACATTCCGCCGCCATCAAGTTTGAAATTACCGGTTTCTATTGAGTACAGTTTCATTGTTAGAATTTTTCAATTTGAACAAAATTAGCAAATCAAAGTCATTTAAAAGATTAAATCAATTTTTTCTATCCTTGAATTAGTTATAAAAATGTTAGCAATTATTGAAAAAACATTAATATCGCTTACCTTTGCCTTTTATTTAGACAAAATCAATTTAAGGTTATGATACAAGTATCTGAATCAGCAAGTAAAAAAATTGTTGAGATGATGAAAGACGATGGTTTTGACTCATCTCAAGATTATGTTCGCGTAGGAGTAAAATCGGGCGGTTGCTCGGGATTGTCATACGATTTGACTTTTGATAAAGCGATTAACGAAAACGACAAAGTTTTTGAAGACAACAACGTTAAAATAGCTGTTGAAAAAAAATCATTTCTGTATTTAGCTGGAACCATTTTAGAATTCTCAGGAGGTTTAAACGGAAAAGGATTTGTTTTCAATAATCCAAATGCGAGTAGAACCTGCGGTTGCGGGGAAAGTTTCTCTTTGTAGTCTAATGCTGAAAGTCATAATGTCGAAAAGACTCACTATGACTTTAAAACTTTAGACTTTAAAACTTTAAGACTAAAAAATATGTCAAAATATACTGAAGACGATTTAAAAATTGAACTCGAAACCAAAGAGTACGAGTATGGATTTTACACTGAACTAGAGTCGGAAACCTTTCCTATTGGTCTGAATGAAGATATCGTTCGTGCGATTTCTCACAAAAAGGAAGAACCACAATGGATGACCGATTGGAGAATAGACGCTTTTCGTGCATGGCAAGAAATGACTGAACCTGAGTGGGCAAATGTGCACTATGAAAAACCAGATTTTCAAGCTATTTCCTATTATTCAGCTCCCAAAGCGGTTGACCCCAATAAAACTTTAGACGAAGTAGATCCCGAATTATTGGAGATGTACAAAAAGTTAGGAATCTCTGTCGATGAACAAAAAATGATGAATAATGTGGCTATGGATATTGTGGTTGACTCGGTTTCCGTTGCCACAACTTTCAAGAAAACATTAGGCGAAAAAGGAATTATTTTTATGAGTATTTCCGAAGCAATTAAGGAACATCCCGAATTGGTTCGCAAGCATTTGGGGACTGTTGTTCCGAAAAAAGACAATTTTTATGCTGCTCTGAATTCAGCTGTTTTCTCGGACGGTTCGTTTTGTTACATCCCAAAAGGCGTTCGATGTCCAATGGAGCTTTCGACTTATTTTAGAATCAATCAAGCGGGAACTGGACAGTTCGAAAGAACACTTTTGGTGGCAGATGAAGGCAGTTATGTCTCCTATTTGGAAGGTTGTACAGCACCAAGCCGCGACGAAAATCAGTTACACGCAGCTGTGGTTGAATTGATTGCGCTTGACAATGCTGAAATAAAGTATTCAACGGTACAAAACTGGTATCCTGGCAACAAAGAGGGAAAAGGCGGTGTTTATAATTTTGTAACCAAAAGAGGTTTTTGCGAAAAAAATGCTAAAATTTCGTGGACACAAGTCGAAACTGGTTCTGCTATTACTTGGAAATATCCATCAGTAATTTTAAAAGGAGATAATTCGGTTGGCGAATTTTATTCTATTGCTGTTACCAATAATTTTCAACAAGCCGATACGGGAACTAAAATGGTTCATTTGGGTAAAAACACCAAATCGACTATTATTTCCAAAGGAATTTCAGCAGGAAAATCACAAAACAGTTATAGAGGTTTAGTTCAAATTTCACCAAGAGCCGAAAACGCTCGGAATTTTTCGCAATGTGATTCGTTGTTAATGGGAAATAATTGTGGGGCACATACGTTTCCGTATATCGAAAGTAAAAATCCAACTGCCAAAATTGAGCACGAAGCCACAACCAGTAAAATTGGAGAAGATCAAGTATTTTATTGCAACCAACGAGGTATTCCAACCGAAAAAGCGATTGCTTTAATCGTTAACGGTTTCAGTAAAGACGTTTTGAATAAATTGCCAATGGAATTTGCTGTTGAAGCGCAGAAGTTATTGGAGATTTCATTGGAAGGTTCGGTAGGTTAATCACAAATAAAGTTTAAAATTCATTCGAAAAATGTTACAAATAAAAAATTTACAAGCCTCTATTGGCGATAAAGAAATTCTTAAGGGAATCAACCTAGAAATAAAAGCGGGAGAAGTGCACGCGATAATGGGACCAAATGGTGCAGGAAAAAGCACATTGGCATCTATCGTTGCGGGAAATGAAAATTACGAAGTGACTGATGGTGAAATCCTATTAGAAAACGAAGACATTTCTGAATTATCTCCCGAAGAAAGAGCACATAAAGGGGTTTTTCTTTCGTTTCAATATCCTATAGAAATTCCAGGTGTTTCGGTGACTAATTTTATGCGAACTTCTATAAATGAAACGCGCAAAGCGAAAGGATTAGAAGAAATGCCAGCCAATGAGATGCTGAAATTGATTCGTGAAAAATCGGAATTATTAGAAATTGACCGTAAATTTTTATCTCGTTCTTTAAATGAAGGATTCTCGGGTGGTGAGAAAAAAAGAAACGAAATTTTTCAAATGGCAATGTTAGAACCTAAAATTGCTATTTTGGACGAAACCGATTCAGGATTAGATATTGATGCGTTGCGGATTGTTGCCAACGGTGTCAACAAATTGAAGAATGAGAATAATGCGGTTTTAGTTATAACGCACTATCAGAGATTGTTAGATTATATAGTTCCGGATTTTGTACACGTTTTAATGGACGGAAAAATTGTAAAATCGGGTGGAAAAGAACTAGCATACGAACTCGAAGAAAAAGGATACGATTGGATTAAACAAGAACAAGAAGCATAAATTTGTTTAAAGTTTAAAGTTTAAAGTCAGCACAATAACTTTAAACTTTTAAACCTTAAACTTTAAACAATAAAAGAATATGGATTTAAAAGATAAACTACTCTCCTCATTCATGGCTTTCGAAGAGCGTGTCGATGTTCAATCTGAACTTCATGACATTAGAACTTCGGCTTTAAAAAACTTTGAAACCAAAGGATTTCCGTCCAAAAAAGAGGAAGCTTGGAAATATACTTCACTGAACTCAATCTTGAAAAATGACTTTACTGTTTTTCCAAAAACAGAAGCTGCCATTCAGTACAATGATGTAAAAAAATATTTTTTACACGAAATAGATACCTATAAAGTGGTTTTTATTGATGGTGTATTTAGTTCGCATTTATCTGCGACCACACATGAAGGAATTGATGTTTGTTTGATGTCATCGGCATTAAATAAACCAAAATATAAATCAATTATCGAAAGGTATTTTAATCAAATTGCGAGTAAAGACGAGAGTTTGACCTCTTTAAACACGGCTTTTGCCAATGAAGGAGCGTATATTAACATCCCTAAAAACAAAGTAGCTGAAAAACCTATTGAAATCATGTATTTCTCTACTGGTTCTGAGGCCGCATTGATGGTACAACCTAGAAATTTAGTGATAGTAGGCGAAAATGCTCATGTGCAAATTATAGAAAGACACCAAAGTTTAAACAACAATCCGGTTCTAACCAATTCGGTTACAGAGATTTTTGCTGAGAAATTAGCAATTGTTGATTATTACAAAATTCAAAATGACAATCTAGAAGCTAATTTGATTGATAACACCTTTGTTTCGCAACAACAAGAAAGTCATGTTGCGGTGCAAACATTTTCTTTTGGGGGGAATTTAACTAGAAACAACCTAAATTTCTATCACTTTGGCGAACGATTAACCAGTACGCTCAACGGAATTACCATTATTGAAGGCAAACAACATGTGGATCATCACACTTTGGTTCGCCACGCAGCAGCTAATTGTGAGAGCTTTCAAGATTATAAAGGAATTTTTTCGGGGAACTCCACTGGTGTTTTTAACGGAAAAGTCTATGTTGAAAAAGAAGCTCAAAAAACCAACGCTTTCCAAAAAAGCAATAACATTTTATTGAGCGAAAAAGCAACTATTAACGCCAAACCGCAACTAGAAATCTTTGCTGATGATGTTAAATGTTCGCACGGTTGTACCGTAGGACAATTAGACGAAACCGCTTTGTTTTATATGCAAGCGCGTGGTATTCCAAAAAAAGAAGCCAAAGCCTTGTTGATGTATGCGTTTTCGAATGCAGTGATTGAAAATATCAAAATACCTGAACTCAAAAAACGAATCACCACTATTATTGCCAGTAAACTAGGGGTGAAAATAGGATTTGATTTGTAAGGAATTAACATTCTAGTTTACACCTTTTATTTGACCAATTGCACCCTATTTCAGCATAATGGTTTGGTTATTTTTGTGAAATATAAATTTTATAGTTTTGATAGAAACGCAAACTCTTCTTAAAAAATGAAAAAACAAAATTTTACAAACAGAATTAAACACCTTTTTTTTATTCCTTTTTTTGTCTTATTTTCAGTTAATGTCTATACTCAGTCAAATCTAATTCTAAATGCTGACTTTGAAAATGGTTCTTCATCTTGGACTTTAGGAACTGGAACAACAAGAGTGGCAACGGATTTTAAATCTGGAAGTTATGCAATTTCAGCTACTTCCAATAGTGGTGCTGAACAAACCATTACAGGCTTAACGCCAAATACTACTTATTTACTTACAGGATGGTTAAAATCGAATAACAACAAATCGGTGAATCTTGGTGTTAAAAAATACGGAGGAAATCAATTAACCTCTCAAACAGCTTCCTCTGTCTACACACAGTTATCCGTTAAGTTCACAACAGGACCCGTAAGTACAAGTGCTATCATTTATGTATTCAATCCATTAAACAGTAATACAACCATGTGGGCCGATGATTTATCATTAACTTCAACTACCGAAACTCCATACACTTTGGTTTGGTCGGATGAGTTTAATGGAACTGGAGCTGTTAATTCCTCCAACTGGACTTTCGAAAATGGTTTTGTTAGAAATGAAGAATTGCAATGGTACCAATCGGCTAACACAATCCAACAAGATGGAAATTTAGTCATTGAAGGAAGAAAAGAAAATCAGTTCAATTCAAGATTAAACCCAAATTATATTGAAGGTTCAACCAATTGGAAAACATCTCGCCAATACATCAATTACACCTCATCAAGTATAAAAACTGTTGGAAAACAATCTTGGTTGTACGGACGATTTGAAATTAGAGCTAAAATAACAAATCTAACAGGTACTTGGCCTGCTATTTGGACTTTAGGGAACAGTTGCGAATGGCCTTCCAATGGCGAAGTAGATATTATGGAAAATTATGGAGGGAATGTTTTGGCTAATTTTGCTTGGGGAACTAACACCCGATGGACTGCAAAATGGGATAGTGCAAAACTGAATACAATCAATACTTTTGTCAGTAAAGATCCGGATTGGCTTTCTAAATTTCATATTTGGACATTGGATTGGAATGAAAATCGAATGAGTATTTATCTAGATGATATGTTGCTAAACGAAGTCGATTTGAACACTACACTTAATGGAACGGCAAATTGCTCTGGACAAAATCCGTTTAAACAGAAACAATATTTGTTGTTAAATTTGGCTTTAGGAGCTGCAGGAGGGAGTGTCAATAATCTTACTTTCCCAACACAATATCTTGTAGATTATGTAAGAGTTTACCAAATAAACAACTTATTAGCTATAAATGAAGTTCAGAAAAAGGAATTAGTTAGAGTATACCCAAACCCCTTTAAAAACAAATTAAATATTGACTGTGAAAACAGCAATCCAAATTTCAAATTATTTGATGTTAGTGGTAAAACTTTATTAAAAGGAAGTGGCTCAAAAATAGATTTAAATGAGTTAAAAAAAGGCTTGTATTTTATTAAAGTAGATAATTTTGAGCCAATCAAAATTGTCAAAGACTAATCCTGAATTTTTTTTAGAATTTCTCAAATTGGTCTAATATTAAGCCTGAATTGCCTTTAAAACAAAGAAACGACTTATTTACACCCGCTAAATGACATATTTATACCCTCTTTTTGTTTGTGTATATATTTATCTTTGAAACCTATGCTTTATTTATTGTAACAACAATTATTAATAGGCATTTAAAAAATTAAATTAACACACTAAATACAAACCATAATTATGAACAAAAAAGTACATTTCGCAACCATTCTTTTATTATTTTTTGGGTTTTTAGCAACCGCACAAACGATTGTTTGGACAGGTGCTGCCTCTGATAATAACTTTTTTACCGAGGGTAATTGGAAAGACTCTATTACTAATGTCATTCCTACTGCTGGTTCTATCAATCCAGCCACAAACATTAATTTAGTTTTACAAATTAATAGTTCAGCAACTACGATTACAGCTGCTGGAATTATTCAAATTGGTACTGGTAGCTTAGCAGTAGGTTCCGCGGATTTAACTGCACAAGGATTTTCAGGGGGTAGTGTAACAATTAATGATGGCGGATATGTTAGTTTGAGTAATGGAACTCCATTAGCCAATTCGGTTCAAGTTAATTTTACTTCTGGAATTGGATGGGTAAAAACGACTAGTTATGATGCAAGTGCTATTTCTACTAACAATCTAAGCCAATTAAAAGTAAATGGTAGTGCTGCTATCTATCAAACTAATTTGCGTTTAGATCATTACTATCTAACAGGATGTGTGATTAGAGCAAACTTAGCTTCAGCAACACCTTTGACAATCTATGACGGTATCAATAAATTAGGGAATTCAGCTGGTATTACTGTAAACACGATACATATTGGTAATGCTATTGCAGGATCTATGAATAACAAAATTAAATCTTTTGTTTTGAAAAAAGGGTTCATGGCTACATTAGCTATTAATGAAGATGGAACAGGTAAGAGTAAAAACTACATCGCTTCTGAAGCAGACTTAACCGTTAATACATTAGATGTAGCTTTACGAAATTCTATATCATTTATCCGAGTGATGCCATGGAATTGGGTTACTAAAAAAGGGAGAACAGATTATGAAACTGATTTAAACTCGACTTGGGTTTATAAATGGGGTAATAGTCAAAGTACAACATTAGATTGGGAGTATGTTCCAATGCAGTGGGGAAATTTAGCTAGTATTCCTCCTTCTGCATCTGTTATAAATAATTATGTTAATAAATATAACAGTACTCATCTTTTGACGTTTAATGAACCCGATTCTTGCGACGGACAATCTGGGCAATATCCTGGTGGACCAACCGTAAATAAATTATGTAATCCAGATGTTTCCGTAAAACATTACAAGGAATTATTGAAAACAGGAATGAGAATGGTATCGCCAGCTACAAGAGAAGGAGGTTATCGCACCACCGATTGGCTTTATGAGTTCATTGCTAAAGCTAAAGCTCAAGATCTTAGGATTGATGCAATTGCTGTACACTGGTACGATTGGGGCAGTAATCCTGTTGGGACTCCTAATGCTTCAGCTGCTGCAATATTCGCTCGTTTTCAAGATTATATCATAGATCTTGAAAATGCATTTAATTTACCCATTTGGATCACTGAGTTTAATGCTAATCCTGCTAGATCAAATGCAACAAATGCTGCATTTATGGCATTAGCATTGCCTTGGCTTGAAGGTCGAAGTTCTGTAGAACGCTACGCCTGGTTTCCTTACAATGTTGGAACTCACTATTATGGCTGGGATGAAGCTCTTAACAACGGCGAAGGTGGACAAACTAACACTACGCCTACTGCAGTTGGTACTCAGTTTGGGAATCAGGTTTCTACACCATCTATACCTGAAACAACTGTTAATGCAGCTAATAATTTAACTTTGACTACTTGTACAAATTGTAACTAGTAATCATACGAATTCATCTTAGTAAAGTATTTTTTTTTAGAAACATTTTCTAAAAAAAAATACTTTACTTGTAAAAAAAAGGTAGTAAAAACAAAAATTGTAGTGGTAAAAATCTATCCTATCTACTTTTACGTAAATTATAAATATCAAAAACCTATAAAATGAACAAATTATCACAACTTATACCATTTGTATTTTTAATCATCGGTATAAACACCAATGCTCAAGATATAGTTTGGACAGGCAGTGCTGCAAACAACGATTTTTTTGACGAAGGAAACTGGAGAAATTCAGTAACCGATGTTGCGCCTAGTACTGGGTCAATCGAACCAAATTTAGCAATAAATTTACCATTAAAAATCAACAACGTAGCAAATACAATTACTGCAAACGGAATAATTGCTTTAGGCACAGGAAGTCTAACAATTGATTTTGCAAACCTTACCGCCACATCTTTTTCTGGAGGAAATGTTTCTGCAAATGAAGGAGCCTACATTGAATTAAGTGGCAGTTCACCTTTAGCAAACTCGGTTACTATAAATTTTACATCTGGTCTTTCTTGGGTTAAAACCTTAAATAATTCAGCAAGGACTATATCAATTGCGAGTTTGCCACGCTTTAAAGTAAATGGTGCTAATTCAGTTTACAAAACCAATTTACGTTTGGACAATTACTACCTTAAAGGATGTTTAATTAGACCTAATTTAGATTCTACAACACCACTTACTGTATATGACGGAGAAAACAAACAAGGAGACTCAGCACTCATTACAGTAAATACCATTCACAGTGGCGATTTAATTGCTAATTCTATGAATAATAAAATTGAATCCTTTTTACTAAAAAAAGGATTTATGGTTACCATTGCAGACGAAGCAGATGGAACAGGAAGTAGCAAAAATTACATAGCGTCTGAAAGTGATTTGTTAATCAATTCCTTTCCTAAATTACTACAAAATTCCATCTCTTTTATACGAGTTTTGCCATGGAATTGGGTAACAAAAAAGGGAGTAAACGATGTTAGTGACATAATCTATAATGCATCATGGCGTTATCAATGGAATCATACTGAATCGTCTACGACAAGTTGGGAATTTGCTCCTATGTCTTGGGGTCATGGAACGACAACCGATAGTGGTATTGCAGGTTTTATAGGTAAATATGGTAGCCCATACATTATGTCTTTTAACGAACCCGATGATTGTGGAGGACAATCAGGACAATATGGATTTCCTGGATCTCCGAAATTATGCGATGTAGATGAAGCAGTGAAATTACATAAAAACTTTATGAAAACAGGAATGCGTATTGTTTCTCCTGGATGCCGAGAAGAGGGGCCTAAAAGTGGTCAATGGCTTAATCAATTTTTTGATAAAGCAAAAGCCCAGAATGTTAGAATAGATGTCATTGCTGTACATTGGTATGATTGGGGCAGTAATCCAACTGTTAATACTAACCCAACTGCTCAACAAGTTTTTGATCGTTTTAAACTATATCTAACCACTGTTCATAATTTGTATGGACTGCCTATTTGGATTACTGAATTCAATGCCAATCCAGCAAGATCTCAAGCAGTAAATGCAGGATTTTTAGCTTTAGCCTTACCTTATTTAGAAAGTCTTGAATATATAGAAAGATATTGTTGGTTTCCCTTTAACTCGGGTACTCATTTTTCCGGATTTGTCGATGCAACACCATCAAGAGATAGATATGAACTAGATGAAATACCTAGTTTAGTGGGCACTATTTATAAAAACATTAATAATACGACACCAACTGACTCTACACCATCAGTTCCTGAACCAACAGTTGATGCAAATAATAATTTGAATTTATTAACGTACCCAAATATTGCTTTAAACAAAACCGCTACGGCTAATTCATCGTTTTCAATAGACAATTTACCTGCAAAAGCAGTTGATGGTAGTACAACCTCAACCCAGTGGGTAGCCAATATTGGAGATACAAATGGTAATAACTACTCTCCTTTACCCGCTTGGATTGAAGTTGATTTACAAGGAAATTATACTATTGATAGTTTTAGAATTATTGAATCTTCAAGAGCAGTGAAAGACTTTAAGTTTGAAGTTTGGGATGGTAGCTTAAACTCAGGTGCTGGAGGATGGAGTACTGCTTTAAATGTAATAGGAAATCCTAGTAGCCCATTAACAACTTTCAAGAATATTACTCCTGTTACCACTACAAAAG
>CAMAWK010000010.1 GCA_945861915.1 Flavobacterium psychrophilum
TTTTACATTTAGTACTTTAGGAAGACTAGAACCTGTTCCGTTTGATGCTGCACAAGTTACTTGTACAGTAGCACCAACTGATGCAGCTACATTCGTATAATCTACTACAATAGTATTTCCTGTACCACCTGT
The DNA here is from genome assembly GCA_945861915.1 of Flavobacterium psychrophilum. Classification (GTDB taxonomy): domain Bacteria; phylum Bacteroidota; class Bacteroidia; order Flavobacteriales; family Flavobacteriaceae; genus Flavobacterium; species Flavobacterium psychrophilum_E. The sequence continues at coordinate 133 of CAMAWK010000010.1, forward strand.
ATAAGTAGCACCTGCAGGAACAGTCCATGCGTAGCTTGTTCCTGGAGTTTGTACAACTGAATACGTTTTAGTGTTACAAGAGTTAAACGTAGTTCCTCCAACAGCCGTAATAGCTGGCGATGTTGGCGCAGCAGCAGTAACTGTTCTTGTTCTAGCTTTAGAATTTCCAGTACCGTTAACTGCATATACAGTTAATGGGAATGAAAGTGTTCCTGATGCAACATTAGCGAAATCAATAGTTATTGTACTTGCTGTTCCAGTAGACAAAGCTGCGTATGAAACAGTTACCAAGTTTGGAACTTCTACAGATCCTTGGTTTTCTATAACAGATATAGTAGTTGCTGTAGCAGCTGGACTAACAATATTTACACCTGCAGGAAGTCTCCATGCATAAGAAGTAGCCGTAGCTCCTTGTACTCTTACTGGAGTAGCTTTCAATGTTAATGGAGTTGATTTTCCTGTGTATGCACTTACTTTCGTTAATGCAGTTGTTGTAGAAATAGCATCATCAGTAAGTACTAAAGCCGTTGGAGCTGTTGGTACTGCTCTAGATAGTGTTAATGTTCTAGCTGCAGATTGTCCGCAACCTCCAGCTGATTTAACAACTACTGGTAAAGCTTCAATACCTGGAGTCACATCAGCAAAGTCAACTGTAATTACATTTGAAGTACCACCTGTCAATTGATTTACACCATCTGGCAATGTCCAAGCATAGCTAGCAGCTGTTGGAGCTGATGCAGCAGTCAAGGTAAACACTGTAGAAGTTCCCATGTACGGTCCTACTTTAGTAATTTTTGATAAATCACTTAATGAACTTGGTACTGAAGGAACACCTGAATTAAAATCTTCAGCAGTATCAGCACTTGTCAATGTTAATGACGTTGGAGCTGTTGGTAATTTAGAACTCAATATTAAAGATCTTGGTGCAGAAGAACATCCTTGAGCACTGATAGCTCTAGCAGAAATAGTTCCTATTCCTCCAACTGCAATACTTGTACTAGCACCTAAGAAATTCACAGTGATAGCATTTGTATCAGTAGCACTAGTAGCAGTAACTCCTGAAGGTAAAGACCATGAATAGTTAGTAATACCAGCTAAAGCAGGCACTGAATAAGTAACCGCATTAGTAGTACCAATGTGTTTACACAATACAGCGTCAGAAGTTGTCATACTCGCTGGAGTTGGTGGTAATAAGTTTATTGTAGCAGTAATAGCTGCTTTTGGACTAACTACACCACTAGACATAACTTGAGCTACATAATATGTTTTTGTAGCTGTAGGGATTGGAGCTGAAGCTAAAGCAACAGTGCTTGTAGAACTAGAATACCATCTTAATGCATTATTTCCAGAAGGAATAGCAGTTAAAGCAGATGCAGAACCTTTACAGAAAGCAATGTCTGTCACTGTTGGAGCAACTGGTGTAGGAGTAGCTTTTGAGAAAAAGATGTTATCTACATAAATAGTTCCTGAACCTACAAACATTAATTGACCTACTCTATTTAATTCAAAACCTGGAGTAGCAGTTGTAAGATATGATACAGGAAATTCAATTGAATTCCAACCTGGATTTAGTGTAATAGCTCTGTTTGCTATTCTTTCTACATCTGGGCTTCCAGCACCACCTACTTGGTTGATTACTCTAAAATCTACAGCAGAAGTTCCAGCACCGTAAATATTTAAGTGAACAGTATCATAAGAAGATATGTCAATTACTGAACCTAATTGAATACCTTGGTAGTTAAGATTAGAATATCTAATAGTAGGGTTTCCAGCAATGCTCTCTAAAGCATATTGAGTAGATTGTCCCCAGTTTGGATAAAATTGAGTACCCTCAACATTAGCATACCCTGCTGCATCACTAAAAATAGACAATACTCTATCTCCAGGCACAGTTGGTGCAGGAGCAGAAGTAGCTAAAGAAACTACTAAAGTGGCTGTTGTAGAACCACTACCGTATGCTCCAGCAGCAGCTTGAGTTGCAGTAATGATAGATGAACCAGCACCTACAATTGTTACAGTAGTTCCTGAAATAGTTGCAACAGATTCATTACTACTAGAGTATGAAAATGCACCAGCACTATTAGAACTAGGAGCAGTCAATTCAAAATTAGCATCACCTATTACTTTAGCAGGAACTGTGAATGCACCAATAGATGGAGATGGTGCTCCTGTTTCTGGTCTGTAGAAATAAAAGTTGTCAACATATACAGTAGATCCGCCAGCTTGTGGGTCTAATATAATCTGCGTAATTTTAGATTTATTTACTGATCCTCCAAAAGCAGTCATAGGAATATCGACACTTCTCCATGTACCAGTTACAACTGGATCTTCAACAATAGTAAGTCCTTCTGAAATACCATCAACTGTGTTCACAATTTTGGCAATCATAATTTTATTATCAGGAGTCCAATAATCAATGTGCATAGTAGTCATATCTGTTAAATTAACACCACTACCATAATTAGTAACTATACCTAAGAATTCACCATCAAATTTCCAAGTTGGATTTCCACCAATTGTTTCAACTGAAAAAGGAGAATTTAATCCTGACCATGATGTAGGAAGTTCTTCTAATGTTACATTAGAATAAGCCTCACTAAAAATAGATACTACATCCCAAGCGTTTCTTGCTGGAGGAGTATTTGGTGAACCAGTAGAAGGAGGGAATCCTTCATCAACAGAACCATCACAGTCATTATCTAAACCATCTGCAATTTCTGTTGCTCCTGGATAAGAAACACTACTTGAATCATTACAGTCTGTAGCATTTGTAACAGAACCAGCTATTGGAGTTGATGATACTGTTGCAGCACCTGCACCAAATCCATCACCATCAGCATCTACATAATAGCTTTGAGAACCAGAAGGTAATTTCCAGAAATACATGTTGTCTACATAAGCAGTTCCTCCGCTAGAAACCAACACAAGTTGATTAATGTTAGCTCTTGTGGTTAACCCAGTAAACTCAGATAAAGGAAGGTCGAAATAGTTCCAACCATTTTGAATAGGTGTGCGTGTAACTTCGTGTTCTTTATCATCACCTCCACCATATACTCCATTAGGACCAAAATCTACTATTTTAACTTTGAAAGTAGTGCAATCAGGAGTCCACATATCAATATGGAAAGTTTCCATTGAAGTAGCATCAATCTGGTTTGCTGGATTAATGTCTATACCAACAAAGTTTAATCCGTTGTATTTTAGAGTAGGATTGCCAGCAATAGTAACATTTTCTAGAACACCATTAGACCAGTCTGTTCTAAAGGTTAGTACATTTACACTTGTGTAAGCGTCACTATATACCGATATTACATCACCAGCAGCTTGTGTCGGTGTGTTAGCAGCAACTGTAGGAACAGCAACTGGTGGTGGAGGATTAACTACTTCATTTGATAGAACAAAACGCCACCATGCACCATTTGATAAAGGTACATCTACAGTTAATGTTGTAGTAGTTAAACTAGTAAGCAAATAAGTTACAGAAGCTGGAGCCGCACTTGGGCTACTAATTTCAGAATCAGTAATAACTTTAGCAAGTCCTAAATAAGCACCAACGCCAGTTAAGGTTAATGTTGTTGCAGTAGAAGAATAAGTAGCTGCATTTGAACCATTGTGAGGAGCAACCGGCACTCCGCATCCTTCTGGACCTTGCCAAACTTCTAAATAAGTTTCACCTTGCTGAACATTATGGAAATCTCCATCTGCATCGAAGACATACTCGTCATCGAAAAAACAAGCTCTTGCTCCTGAAGTAGAAGAAAGACTAAAATAATTCGTTTGCCCTTGGCTAGCACCAACACCTATTGATGTCACTTTCCAGGTTCCCACAAGGGTTTGCGATTGTCCTAATGAAATAGTCATCAGGAATAAAAACATAAGTAATTTTTTCATAGTAATATGATTTAGTTAATATTTAGGCTTGCAAGATAGAAATGTATTGCAATCAAATTACTTTTTTACGGATGTAAGGCTACTATACAAAAACTATACATCCTAAATAGGATTTTATTTTATTATTAAAAACAGTTGAAAGCCTACTAAATATAAGGTTTTTGATTTTTACAGTTAAAATGAAATAAGTTGTATTTTTCGACTATTTTTATACATGATGTGTTATTGTAGTGTTTTTTTAGGTGTAAATAGGTCATTTTTGACTCACCACGTAAAGGATAATTCGCATAAAAAAGAACTAAAAAAACGAATTATTGAAAAAAGTTGCTTTAAAATGAAAAATTAATACTTCTTAAATTCAATATCTTTTAGTAAAATACATAGAGTATTCGTATTATTTGAATCCTAATTTTATAATATGTCAATTTTTAAAATCGAATGATTAAATGATTCTGAATACTATTCGTGTTTTTATATTTCAATTATCGAATTAGCCTATCTATCAATTTTTAAATTTTCTTGATTTGGTTTTAGGAAGTAGACTGTTTTTTTTGTTTGTATCTATTTTCATTTACCTTTGTTCAACATTTTTGTGAATTAAGACTTAACTCGAAAGATTTTCCAATGAGAATTTTCCTTTTCCTTTTTATTTTTGCTTTGCCTACTGCTTTGTTTTCACAAAAAGGAGAAATCGGGAATGCAACCAATTCTAGAAGTAAATTTCTCAATAGTAAATCGGAAAGAATTTCAGATTCATTAGGAATCCCTATCAAAAAGAAAGTAGCGACTATAGATTTGTATCGTGTTATTACTTTGGAACGCGATACAACTTATATAGATACTTCGTTGACAATACAAAAAGAGTACAACAATACTTATTTAAGAAAAGATAATTTTGGATTATTGGCTTTCCCTAATGAAGGACAAACTTATAATACACTACAATTTAAAAGTACCGATTTTTCATTGTATCCTGAATTTGGTTTCAAGGCAAAACATTTTAATTTTTTAGAAGTCAATCAAATTCGCTATTCTTCGGTAGCTACTCCCGTAACCGAGTTGTATTTTAAATCTGTTATGAAGAGAGGACAATCTGTTGATTCTTTTTTAACATTAAACACATCGCCAAGACTCAATTTTTCTTTAGCCTACAGAGGATTGCGCTCGGAGGGGAATTACATAAACCAACTGGCAAGCACAGGCAATTTTAGATTTACCACCAGTTATACTAACAAAAACCAACGATATTCTGCAAATGCTCACTTTACCTCGCAAGATATTTCGAATGAAGAAAATGGCGGGATTACTACGATTGACGATTTCGAAAGTGAAAATCCTAATTTTGATAACAGAGAACGTCTTGAAGTTTATTTAAAAGATGGAAAATCATTTTTGAAGGGAAAACGGATTTTCATGGATCATAGATTCCGAATGAATCCGACTCAAGGCACAAATAATTGGTATTTGTCTCATCAATTTAATTATGAGAATAAATTTTTTGAATACAGTCAATCAACGGTAGCTTCTACTGTTGGTTCATCTAGGGTTTTTAGATTTGGAGATTCTTATTTGAGTAGCAGGATTAAAGACCAAACAAAGTATAATAAAATGCATAATACCGTTGGGTTGGTTTATGAAAATACTAATTTGGGTAAATTGACTTTATTTGCTGAGGATTTTAGATCTAATTTTTATTATGGAAAAATTTTAATTCTCAATAGCGGAACCATTCCTGCGGCACTAAATCAAAATATAAATACTTTAGGAGGAGAATATAAGTATCAAAAAAATAAATGGAACGGTTCGTTTTTGTATTCACGCTCAGTAACTAATGAATCGTTATCCAATTTAAAGGCGACTCTGCAACATGATTGGAGCGATGTTGTTCAATTAACTTTTGAATATCAAAACAGCAACAAACTACCTAATAATAATTATGAATTGTTTCAAAGTAGTTTTGTGAGTTACAATTGGTCTAACGAGTTCAAAAACGAAAAGATAAATGCAATTAGTGCCAATGCTGTCACACCTTGGTTTCAAGCAAGCATTCAATTTTCGACAGTAAAAGATCATTTGTATTTTGAAAATACCGCTACAGATTCTCAAGTGCAAACGGTTTCGCCAGCCCAATACAGCAATACAATTAATTATGTTTCGGCAAAGTTGAGTAGAGAGTTTACTCTCGGAAAATTTGCGTTGGATAATACGATATTATTTCAAAAAGTAGATCAGCAAGATGCTATTTTGAATGTGCCACAAATAGTAACCAGAAATTCGTTTTATTATTCAAACTATATGTTCAAAAAAGCCTTGTATTTGCAAACAGGTTTTATATGTAATTATTTTACAAACTATTTTGCCAATGAATACAATCCAGTAATTGGTGAGTTTTTTGTTCAAAATCAAAAAGAAATTGGCAATTTTCCGATGCTAGATTTTTTTGTGAATGCAAGAGTTCAAAGGACTCGTATTTATTTTAAACTCGAGCATTTTAATTCTTCACTTACAGGAAATTCTTTTTATGCTTCCCCAAATAATCCATACCGAGATTTCATTATTCGATTTGGGTTAGTTTGGAATTTTTTCCAATAATATTTTATGAATTTTACAGCAATAGATTTTGAAACCGCCACTGGGTATCATCCTTGTTCAGTTGGGATTGTTACTGTCGAAAACGGGATTATTGTCGATGAGTTTGTCACTTTAATAAAACCGCCCGGAAACCAATATTCGCCATACACTATTGAAGTTCACGGAATTTATCCCAGAGATACAGCTACTGCAAAAAACTTTCTTGAAGTTTTTCCGGAAATTCAAAAACGACTTCAAAACAGGATAATAGTAGCGCATAATGAAAGCTTTGACCGTAATGTTTTAAGCAAATCAATGGCTCTTTATGGATTAAATTATGAGGATTTAAACATCAATTCTCGATGGCAATGTACCGTAAAAATTTATAAAGCCAAAGGATTAAAACCAACCAAGTTGAGTGATTGTTGTCGTGAAATGAATATTGAACTTAATCATCACGAGGCATTATCCGACGCTCGGGCTTGTGCCAAGTTGTATTTAATGAGGTAAATTGTAATCATTCCTCTTTTTTTCATACTTTAGTGGTTTAGAGAGAAATCTATTATCTTTTTATGTATTATCTTTTTGTCTAATATCTACTAAAATATGAAAGAAGATTTCCTCCATTATTTATGGAAATTTCAAAAATTCAACAACTTGAATCTGAAAACCGTTCGTGGAGAGGAAATTACAATAATTTCCGTAGGAAACTATCTTGAATTGGCAGGTCCTGATTTTTTTAATGCTAAAATTAGTATTGGAAATCAAAAATGGGCTGGAAATGTAGAAATTCACATTAAATCTTCCGATTGGTATGTGCATCATCACGAAAGAGATCAAAATTATGAAAATGTAATTCTTCACGTGGTTTGGGAACACGACACCGAAATTTTTAGAAAAAACAATGCCGAAATTCCAGTTCTGGAACTCAAGAATTATGTAGCTCCCGAAACAATTTTAAATTACAAAGCATTAATCACGCCTAAATCTTGGATTTTTTGCGAAAAGCAACTAAAAGAAATACCTGCTTTTGTTTTGACCAATTGGCAAGAACGATTGTTTTTTGAGCGATTAGAACGAAAATCAAAACCTATTTTCGATTTGCTGCAGCAAACAAATCAGGATTGGGAAGCTGTATTGTTTTGCCTTTTGGCTAAAAATTTTGGATTGAATACTAATGGAGAAATTTTTCTGAAAATTGCTCAATCGATTCCTTTTTCTATTATCAGAAAAGAAAGTTTCGAGGTCGAAAATCTAGAAGCGCTCTTGTTTGGAGCCGCCGGATTATTAGAATCCGAGAAAGAAGATGTTTATTACAAAGATTTAAAATTCAGATATTTTTATTTACTGCATAAATACCAATTAGAAAAAGTACGATTCGAACCAGTGCAGTTTTTCAAGCATCGCCCCGATAATTTTCCGACGATTCGGCTTTCACAATTAGCTAATTTATACCATCAACAGCAAAATTTTTTTTCAAAAATATGCACTCCTATTGCTTTAAAAAATAGTTACGATTTGTTTGCCATTTCAGCATCGGATTATTGGGAAAATCATTTTCAATTCGATAAAGAAAGTCCAAAAAAGAAAAAGAAATTATCGAAATCGTTCATCGATTTGTTGCTTATAAATACGATTATTCCATTGCAATTTGCCTATTCAAAAAGTGTAGGAAAAGAAATATCCGAAGAATTAATCAATCAATTAAACGAAGTAGAACCGGAGAAAAATGCGGTTTTAGACAAATTTATTAGTTTTGGAATCAAACCCAAAAATGCTTTTGAATCTCAATCATTATTACAACTCAAAAACGAATATTGCAACAAAAGTCTTTGTCTAGAATGCGCTATTGGGATGGAATTATTGAAGAGAAGTTGATTTGTTTATTCGGGTATTCGTTTATTTGGTTTAGGTATTTAATAAATTTAAAATTCATAAATTTGCTAAAACCTAAAACCTAAAACCTAAGACCCAACACCCAATGCCAAACACAATGCTAAAACTTAAGTTTTTTTTCGAGAAATATGGTTTTCATGTTTCGGCAAGATTAGCCGATAAACTTGGGATGCGAGCCAGCGATGTTCGGTTGTTTTTTATTTACCTCTCGTTTGTAACTGCTGGATTATGGTTTGCCGTATATTTGACTTTGGCTTTTTGGATGCGTTTAAAAGATTTAATTCGTGCCAAACGAAGTTCGGTTTTTGATTTGTAGATTGTATTTGTACCAAACAAAAAAAGGGATTTGCATATTTACAAATCCCTTTTTTATTAGTTTTTTAATCCTTTTTATGAATTAGGATTATTCAAAGTGCTATTTTTTTTGCTGTAAACAAAATAAATGATGATTCCCAAAGCCATCCAAGCAAAAAGTCTCAGCCAGTTTGTCCAGCCCAATCCTACCATCATCAAAATACAAGCTGCGGCTCCTAAAATAGGAATTAGAGGCACAAGTGGTGTTTTGAATTCTCGAACCATATCTGGTTCTTTTTTTCGTAAAATTATTACTGCCAAGCAAACCAAAACAAAGGCGAAAAGTGTTCCGATACTGGTCATGTCGCCAACAATATCTCCAGGAACAAATGCCGCAAAAACACCTACAATTACTAAAATGGCAAGATTAGCTTTGTAGGGAGTTTTATATTTTGGATGCAAATCACTAAAGGATTTTGGCAACAAACCGTCTTTTCCCATAGAATAAAATACTCTAGATTGTCCTAAGAGCATCACTAAAATCACAGAAGAAAATCCAGCCAAAATGGCAACAGTTACCAGTTGTGCCAGCCATTCATAACCAATCATATATTTGGTAATTGCAAAAGCTACTGATGCTTCTTTTCCTCCTGTTCTAAAATCTTCAACAGTGGCAACACCTGTTAAAACATGACCAAATAAAATGTAAAGTATGGTACAAACAGCCAATGAACCTAAGATTCCTATTGGCATATTTCTTTTAGGGTTGATAGTTTCTTGAGCGGCAGTACTTACAGCGTCAAAGCCAATAAATGCAAAGAAAACCGTTCCAGCAGCGCCAATGATTCCCCAAAAACCACCAAAAGAATGATCTACTCCATGCTCATCGGTAAAAATAGAAGTTGGAGGAATATAAGGAGTATGATTGGTAGGATTTATAAAATTCCAACCAATGACAATAATCATGATAACGATGGCTACTTTTACTATTACGATTATCCCATTAACAAATGCCGATTCTTGCATTCCCTTAATTAATAGTAAACTTAAAACGGCTACAATAAATAAGGCAGGTAAATTAATTAATCCGTGCTCTCCGGTTAAAGATGTTTGAAAAGGCGAATGGGAAAGTGAATATGGTATCGGACTTGTGTGTAACACATTGACCAGTAAATTATTCAAATATTCGCTCCAGGCAATTCCAACTGTGGCTGCTCCCACTGCATATTCAAGAATTAAATCCCAACCAATAATCCATGCTAAAAACTCCCCCATGGTAGCATAAGTATAGGTGTATGCACTCCCAGAAATCGGAATTGAAGATGAAAGTTCGGCATAACACAATCCTGCCAAAGCACAACCAATTGCAGCAACTACAAACGCAATAGTTACCGATGGACCAGCACTTTGAGCTGCTGCAGTAGCTGTTCTAACAAACAATCCAGCTCCTATAATTCCGCCAATTCCTAATGCTATAAGTGACCATGCGGTCAAAGTTCTTTTTAATCCTTTTTCAGAATCGGCAGATTCTGCTAAAAGTTGCTGTAAGGGTTTTCTTTTCCAGATTGACATGTGTTTTGGTTTATGGTTACTAATTTTCAAATATATTCATTTTTATTTTTTTTAGTTGTAAATTTTTGGTTTTTTAGAAAATAATATTTTAGGTACAAATCAATTTGTTTGAACATTTTTTATCTATTTTTAAAAAATTAATTTTTGACTGAATTAATAGAATCCACAAGAAATAATGAACTTAGAAACTATCAAATCTTATTTTCAGTTTACTAAAAATCAACGAACAGGTGTTTTTTGTTTGTTGGTTCTCATTGTTGTTTTTCAGGTTATTTATTGTTTTATTGATTTTAACTTTGTTATACCAAAATCAACAGAAAAAGAAAATTGGCTTTCGCTACAGCATAAAATAAATTCGATTAAGCAAGAAAAACTAGAGTTTGTCCCAAAAATTTATCCTTTTAATCCCAATTTCATAACCGATTTTAAAGGGTATAAACTCGGAATGTCAGTGGCGGAAATCGATCGGCTTCTTGCATTAAGAAAACAAAACAAATACGTCAATTCGCCCAAAGAATTTCAAGCGGTTACCAAAATTTCAGATTCCTTATTGTCGGTCATTTCGCCTTATTTTAAATTCCCTGATTGGGTAAAAAATAAAAAAGAGTTGGTAGATAATAAAAGTTATTCTAAAACGGCTTTCGCTAAAAAAGAGAAAATAGTTATTCTTGACATCAATCAAGCAACAAAAGAAGAATTGATTAAAATTTATGGTATTGGCGAAGCTACTTCGTTGCGAATATTGAAATTCAAAGAAGGTTTAGGTGGATTCGTTTCAATGGATCAAATGAATGATATTTGGGGATTATCGCTAGAAGTGATTGAGAATTTAAATTCGCATTTTAAAGTTTCAGCACAGCCAACGGTCAATAAAATTGATATTAATAATGCTTCCATCAAGGAGTTAGCTCAATTTCCTTATTTTAATTATCAAATTGCCAAACAAATCGTAACCTTCAGAAGTATGAATGGCGATTTTAAAAACAAGGATGATTTAACAAAAATTAAAGGTTTGTCTATAGATAAGGCAACTATTATAGCCTTATATTTGAAATTTTAAAATTGACTTTACTTTATTAAAATGAACTTCGATTACAGCGAAACACAAGCAATGATTGCGCAATCTATTAGAGATTTTGCCGAAAAAAATATTAGACCTTATATAATGGAATGGGATGAATCCCAAATTTTTCCTAAACCACTTTTTAAAAAGCTTGGTGAAATGGGCTTCATGGGCATTTTGGTTCCCGAAGAATTAGGCGGTTCAGGATTAGGTTATCATGAATATATTACGATTGTTGAGGAAATTTCAAAAGTAGATCCTTCAATAGGCTTGTCGGTTGCGGCTCATAATTCTTTGTGTACCAATCATATTTTATCATTTGGAAATCAGGAACAAAAGAAAAAGTGGGTTCCAAAATTAGCCTCTGGAGAACACATTGGGGCTTGGGGATTAACAGAGCATAACACAGGTTCTGATGCTGGAGGAATGAATACGACTGCTGTAAAAGTGGGTGATTTTTGGATTGTAAACGGTGCAAAAAACTTTATTACTCATGGTATTTCTGGCGATATTGCTGTTGTGGTTGTTCGCACAGGAGAAAAAGGCGATTCTAAAGGAATGACTGCCTTTGTTTTTGAAAAAGGAATGATAGGATTTAGTTCTGGTAAAAAAGAAAATAAATTAGGGATGCGCGCTAGCGAAACAGCGGAACTTATTTTTGATAATTGTCGAATTCCAGATGCTAATAGACTTGGCGAAGTGGGCGATGGTTTTGTTCAATCGATGAAAATATTAGATGGTGGAAGGATTTCCATTGGTGCTTTGTCTCTGGGAATTGCAAAAGGAGCTTATGAAGCGGCATTAAAATATTCAAAAGAGCGTCATCAGTTTGGGAAAGCCATTTCCGAATTCCAGGGAGTTTCGTTTAAATTAGTCGATATGGCAACCGAAATTGAAGCTGCGGAATTATTATTACACAAAGCCGCTTTTTTGAAAAATCAAAATCGAAAAATGACAAAGCTCAGTGCTATGAGTAAAATGTATGCTTCTGAAATGTGTGTTAAAGTGGCAAATGAAGCGATTCAAATTCACGGCGGTTATGGGTATACGAAAGACTATCCAGTAGAAAAATTTTATCGTGATGCCAAACTTTGTACCATTGGAGAAGGAACTACCGAAATCCAGAAAGTGGTGATTTCTAGAGATATTTTGAAGGGATAGGTTTCAGGAGAAAATAGATAATAGACGGATAGATAAAAGATTAAAAGCCAAGATGCAAGAAATTGTATCTTGGCTTTCTTTTTACCTTTTTTAGTCTTTCATCTTTTCGTCTATTATCTTTCATCTCAAAAAAAATCATAATTATAATTCATAATTAAAAACTTTGATTACTTTTGCACCCTTAACGAGAGGAGGTGTCTACATTATGTTAATTATACCAATTAAAGACGGAGAAAATATCGATAGAGCATTAAAGCGCTACAAAAGAAAATTTGACAAAATTGGAACTGTTCGTCAATTAAGAGCGCGTACTGCTTTTATAAAACCATCAGTTACTCATAGAGCTAAAATTCAAAAAGCAGCTTATATCCAAAACATGAGAGACAACATAGAGAATAGTTAATTTATTTTCTGTAAAAATAAAAACCGTTAGTCATTAAAGATTACTATCTTTGATACTAACGGTTTTTTTATGATTAATAATAAGGACGCTTTTCGTGATTATTTACAATTGGAGAAAAAATATTCTCCCCACACCATAAGTGCTTATTTAAATGATATTCAATTTTTTGAATCATTTAATAAAAATACCTTTGAGGAAGAAAATATTGAGAAAGTAAACTACAGTCAAATTCGAACTTGGATAGTTTCGCTGGTTGAAGATTCGGTTTCAAATACTACTATTAATAGGAAAGTGCAATCTTTAAAAGCATTTTACAAATTCCTTCTAAAAACCAAACAAATTGAAGTAAGTCCTTTGCTGAAACACAAAGCTTTAAAAACACCCAAAACACTTCAAATTCCTTTTTCGGACAAAGAGATGACTGCCGTTTTAAAAAATGCGGAAAGCCCTATTGGTTTTGAAGTTATTCGCGATAAATTGATTATTGATTTGTTTTATACAACAGGAATCCGAAGAGCCGAATTGATTCAATTAAAAATGGCAAATGTGAATTTGACGAATAACAATATTAAAGTTTTAGGTAAAAGAAATAAAGAACGAATCATTCCAATATTGCCAATTGTGCTGGATCAGCTCAATTGCTATTTATCTGAAAGAACAGATTTAGAGATGATTAAGGATAGCGACTTTTTTTTTCTCACAAAAAAAGGGTTGAAATTAAATAATTCCTTTGTGTATAGATTAATAAATTCGTACTTTAGTGCTGTTTCTAATAAGGTAAAGAAAAGCCCTCATGTGCTCAGACATACTTTTGCGACACATTTATTAAATAATGGAGCCGATTTAAATTCGGTAAAAGAATTGCTCGGACATTCTAGTTTAGCTTCTACACAAATTTACACGCATAGTAATTTGTCGGAACTAAAAAAAGTGTATCAAGAATCGCATCCGAGGAACCAAAAATAATTTGAGAATAAGTATAACCAATTAAATTAAATAGATATGAAGGTAAATGTTCAGGCAGTTAACTTTAGTGTTGACGGAAAGTTAGTAGATTTTGTACAAGAAAGAATGGACAAATTAGAAAAATATTATGATAAAATAGTTTCAGCAGATGTTTTTTTGAAAGTGGAAAAGACAAGTGAAAAGGAAAATAAATGCGTCGAAATAAAAATCAATGTGCCAGGAGATGATTTTTTAGTCAAAAAACAATGCAAAACTTTTGAAGAAGCAGTAGAAATTTCGGCTGAATCTTTAGAAAGAGTATTAGTAAAAAGGAAAGAAAAAATAAGAGATCACATTTAAATAATTTTTTTAATAAAATGTTTTGATTGAGAGATAAAATTTATACATTTGCAGTCCGTTAGAAATAGCGGGCTTTTTTTATTGATATTGCCAGCGTAGCTCAGTTGGCTAGAGCAGCTGATTTGTAATCAGCAGGTCGTGGGTTCGAGTCCCTCCGCCGGCTCTTTTTTATTCCAAATGCGATTTGGAATTTGTTCTTTAAATTATTGGAATTAAAAAAAATGGGGAGATACTCAAGCGGCCAACGAGGGCAGACTGTAAATCTGCTGTGTGAACTTCGCAGGTTCGAATCCTGCTCTCCCCACTAGAATGAATTTTAGATTGCGGATTTTAGATTGTAGATTAAAAAAATCTAAAATCATAAATCTTAATTCTTAAATCAAGGATTCTGCCGACTTAGCTCAGAGGTAGAGTGCTTCCTTGGTAAGGAAGAGGTCACGGGTTCAATTCCCGTAGTTGGCTCAAAAATAATAATAAATTCGAACACTAATAAATTAAATAACAAGATTAAAATTAAGTAAAATGGCAAAAGAAACCTTTAACCGTAGTAAGCCCCACTTAAACATTGGAACAATTGGGCACGTGGATCACGGAAAAACAACTTTAACTGCAGCAATAACTAAAGTGTTATCTGATGCTGGTTACTGTCAAGCAAAATCATTTGATCAAATTGATCATGCTCCAGAAGAAAAAGAAAGAGGTATTACAATTAATACATCACACGTTGAGTATGAAACTGCTAACCGTCACTACGCACACGTTGACTGTCCAGGTCACGCGGATTACGTAAAAAACATGGTTACAGGTGCTGCTCAAATGGACGGTGCTATCCTTGTTGTAGCTGCTACAGACGGACCAATGCCACAAACTCGTGAGCATATCCTTTTAGGTCGCCAAGTAGGTATTCCTAGAATGGTAGTTTTCATGAACAAAGTGGATATGGTTGATGATGCTGAGTTGTTAGAGCTAGTTGAAATGGAAATTAGAGACTTATTGTCTTTCTACGAATATGATGGAGACAATTGTCCAGTTATTCAAGGTTCTGCTTTAGGTGGATTGAATAATGACGCTGCTTGGGTTCCTAAAATTATTGAATTAATGGAAGCTGTTGATGCTTGGATTGAAGAGCCAATTCGTGATACTGCAAAACCATTTTTGATGCCAGTTGAGGATGTATTTACAATTACAGGTCGTGGAACTGTTGCTACAGGTCGTATCGAAACTGGAATTGCAAACACAGGAGATGCTGTTGAAATCATTGGAATGGGAGCTGAAAAATTGACTTCTACTATTACTGGAGTTGAGATGTTCCGTAAAATCCTTGATAGAGGTGAAGCTGGAGATAACGTAGGTTTATTGTTAAGAGGTATTGATAAAGAATCTATCAAAAGAGGAATGGTTATCATTAAGCCAGGATCAGTAAAACCACACAAAACTTTCAAAGCTGAGGTTTATATCTTGAAAAAAGAAGAAGGTGGTCGTCACACACCATTCCATAATAACTATCGTCCACAGTTTTATGTTCGTACAACTGACGTTACAGGTGTTATCTCATTACCAGCTGGTGTAGAGATGGTTATGCCAGGTGATAACTTAACAATTAATGTTGAGTTGTTAAGTCCAATCGCTATGAGCGTAGGTTTACGTTTTGCAATCCGTGAGGGTGGTAGAACAGTAGGTGCTGGACAGGTAACTGAAATTGTAGGTTAATATTATTTATAATGTAAAACCAGTTCCGATAAAATCGGAACTGGTTTTTTTTAACATACGGGCGTAGTTCAAGGGTAGAATAGCGGTCTCCAAAACCGTTGATGGGGGTTCGAATCCCTCCGCCCGTGCCAAAATAAAATAGAACATAATGATAAAGATTGGTAATTACATATCAGAAGCATTTGAAGAATTAAAATCAAATGTGTCTTGGCCAACTTGGGCTGAAGTACAACGTTTAACGATAGTTGTGGCTGTTTTTTCCGTTTTGTTTGCATTAGCAACTTGGGGAGTAGATGAGGTTTTCGCAAAATCATTAGCTGGTTTTTTTAGTTGGATAAAAGCATAATTTCATAATGACAGAGAATAATTTGAAAAAGTGGTATGTAGTTCGAGCGGTTAGCGGTCAAGAGAATAAAGTTAAAGCTTATATCGAAACTGAGATTGCTAGATTAGGAATGGAAGACTATGTTTCACAAGTTTTAGTTCCTACAGAAAAGATAGTTTCAGTAAAAGAAGGAAAAAAAATAATCAAGGATAAAGTATATTTTCCCGGTTATGTAATGATTGAAGCTAATCTTGTCGGTGAGATACCACATATTATAAAGTCAACTACAAGTGTCATTGGTTTTTTAGGTGAAACTAAAGGCGGAGAACCAGTTCCATTGCGTCTATCCGAAGTGAATAGGATGTTAGGAAAAGTAGATGAATTGGCTGTGAATACGGATACTCGTTCCGTTCCATTTAACTTGGGAGAAACGATAAAAGTAATTGATGGTCCTTTCAACGGGTTCAACGGAACTGTTGAAAAGATTAATGAAGAAAAGCGTAAACTTGAAGTAATGGTGAAAATTTTCGGAAGAAAAACCCCATTGGAATTAGGCTTTATGCAAGTTGAAAAAGTATAATTTTTGTTACACTATAATAAACCACATTTTCGCTTCCATTGTAAATGTGTTAAATTTAAAAAAAAATGGCTAAAGAGATTAGTAAAGTAGTTAAACTACAAGTTAAGGGAGGTGCTGCGAACCCGTCGCCACCGGTTGGACCTGCTTTAGGTGCTGCTGGTGTTAATATCATGGAATTCTGTAAGCAGTTTAATGCTAGAACCCAAGATAAACCAGGTAAAGTTTGCCCAGTGCAAATTACAGTGTATAAAGACAAATCTTTTGATTTTGTTGTAAAAACACCACCTGCCGCAGTTCAATTATTGGATGCAGCAAAACTTAAATCTGGTTCAGGAGAACCAAATCGTAAGAAAGTAGCTAGCGTTACTTGGGATGTTATTAAAACAATTGCAGAAGATAAAATGGCTGATTTAAATGCATTCACAATCGAGTCTGCTATGAGTATGGTCGCAGGAACGGCTAGATCTATGGGTATAACTGTAACTGGGGATTCTCCTCTAAAACAAGCGTAAGACATGGCAAAATTAACAAAAAAGCAAAAAGAGGCTGCTTCAAAAATTGAAAAGAATAAACTATACTCTTTAAAAGATGCATCTGCATTGATTAAAACGATAGCTTCTGCAAAATTTGATGAGTCGGTTGATATCGCTGTACGTTTGGGTGTTGATCCAAGAAAAGCGAATCAAATGGTAAGAGGTGTAGTAACATTACCTCACGGAACTGGTAAAGACGTCAAAGTATTAGCATTAGTTACTCCAGATAAAGAAGCAGAAGCTAAAGAAGCTGGAGCAGATTTTGTTGGTCTTGATGAATATCTTCAAAAGATTAAAGATGGTTGGACAGACGTTGATGTTATCATCACAATGCCATCCGTTATGGGTAAATTAGGTCCATTAGGGCGTGTTTTAGGTCCTAGAGGTTTAATGCCAAATCCAAAAACAGGAACTGTAACTATGGATGTTGCAAAAGCTGTTCAAGAAGTAAAAGCTGGTAAAATTGACTTTAAAGTTGATAAAACTGGAATCGTGCATGCAGGAATTGGTAAAGTTTCTTTTGGAGCTGAGCAAATTTTCGATAATGCACATGAAATTATTCAAACATTAATCAAAATGAAACCAACTGCTGCTAAAGGTACATACATCAAAGGTATTCACCTTACTAGCACAATGAGTCCCGCGATAGCTTTGGATCCAAAAGCAGTATAATTGGTAGTTAAAAAATTTTAGTATGACTAGAGAAGAAAAATCAATTGCTATTGAAGATTTAACTGCACAGTTAGCTGGTACAAACATTATTTATGTATCGGATATTTCTGGATTAAATGCAGAAACAACTTCAAACTTGAGAAGAGCTTGCTTTAAAGCAGGAATTAAATTGGAGGTCGTTAAAAATACCTTGCTTGCAAAAGCAATGGAAGCATCAGCTAATGATTACGGCGATTTACCTTCAGTATTGACTGGTAATAGTGCAATATTCATCTCGGATGTGGCTAATGCACCTGGAAAAATAATTAAAGATTTTAGAAAAAAATCTGATAAGCCAGTTTTAAAAGGAGCATATATTAACGCTGAAATTTATATTGGAGACAATCAACTAGATGCTTTGGCAACTATTAAATCTAAAGAGGAGCTTATTGGCGAAATCATTGGATTACTTCAATCACCAGCACAAAGAGTTATATCAGCTCTTCAAAACCAATTCAAAGGAGAAGAGGTTGCTTAATTAAATTTTAGAGTTTAGATTTCTGATTTTTAGATTTCTAAATGGTAAAATTTATTAAGTGAATTAAAACGCGCACAATAAACATTATATAATTACAAATCATTTTAAAACGATAGAAAAAATGGCAGATTTGAAACAATTCGCAGAGCAATTAGTTGGATTAACAGTAAAACAAGTTAACGAACTAGCAACAATATTAAAAGATGAGTATGGTATCGAACCAGCAGCTGCAGCAGTAGTTGTTTCTGGTGGTGGTGGAGAAGCCGCAGCAGAAGAAGCTCAAACAGAATTTACAGTTGTATTAAAAGAGGCTGGAGCTTCTAAATTAGCCGTTGTGAAAATGGTTAAAGAATTAACTGGTTTAGGACTTAAAGAAGCTAAAGATATCGTTGATAGCGCACCTGCTAATGTAAAAGAAGGTGTTTCTAAAGATGAGGCTGAAGGTCTTAAAAAATCATTAGAAGAAGCTGGAGCAGTAGTTGAATTAAAATAATTCAACCCTCTTTAGAGAATAGGTTTAGGTCTTGGATTTGTATCCAAAGACCTAAACCCTTTTTCGTATAATAAAATCATACCCATTTTATTATAATTTAGTTTAAAATACAAAAGTGTTTTTTAATCAATACGAAGAAAAAAATGAACATTATTTTCCTGGTTTATTTTTAAAGATGTAATGGTTATATTAGGAAAAGTATATATTAAACAGTGCTTTGCACAAAAAATTACTTTTTTAAAATCAAAATTTTATCCCTAGATGATAACAAATCAGACTGAAAGATTAAATTTTGCCTCTACTAAAAACATTCCTGATTATCCAGATTTTCTAGATGTACAGGTTAAATCGTTTAAAGATTTCTTCCAATTGGAAACTAAATCAGACGAAAGAGGCGACGAAGGATTGTACAATACCTTCATGGAAAATTTTCCAATAACAGATACAAGAAATAATTTTGTTTTAGAATTCCTTGATTATTTTGTAGACCCACCGCGTTACACCATTCAAGAATGTATTGAAAGAGGGCTTACTTACAGTGTGCCTTTAAAAGCTAGATTAAAACTATATTGTACTGATCCAGAACACGAGGATTTCGAAACTATTGTTCAGGACGTCTATTTAGGTACAATTCCTTATATGACTCCTTCTGGTACTTTCGTTATCAATGGTGCCGAGCGTGTGGTTGTTTCTCAATTGCACCGTTCTCCAGGGGTTTTCTTCGGACAATCTTTCCATGCAAATGGGACAAAACTATATTCTGCTAGAGTAATTCCTTTCAAAGGATCTTGGATAGAATTTTCTACAGATATTAATAGCGTAATGTACGCTTATATTGACAGAAAGAAAAAATTACCTGTAACTACTTTATTCCGTGCGATTGGTTTCGAAAGAGATAAGGATATCCTTGAAATTTTCGACCTTGCTGAAGAAATTAAAGTATCTAAAACAGGACTTAAAAAATATATAGGTCGTAGACTTGCTGCTCGTGTTTTGAACACTTGGCACGAAGATTTCGTTGATGAAGATACCGGCGAAGTTGTCTCTATCGAACGTAACGAAATCATCCTTGATAGAGATACCATTATTGACAAAGATAATGTAGAAGAAATTATCGATTCAAATGTTAAATCTATTTTGTTACACAAAGAAGATAGTAATGCAGTTGATTATTCTATCATCCACAATACCCTACAAAAAGATCCAACCAATTCTGAAAAAGAAGCCGTTGAACATATCTACAGACAATTGCGTAACGCAGAACCGCCTGATGAAGAAACGGCTCGTGGAATTATTGATAAATTATTTTTCTCTGACCAACGTTACAATTTAGGTGAAGTAGGTCGTTATAGAATTAACAAAAAACTAGGTTTGGATACTCCAATGGAAAAGCAAGTGCTTACCAAAGAAGACATTATTACCATAGTTAAATATTTGATCGAATTAATCAATGCGAAAGCGGATATCGATGATATCGATCACTTGTCAAATCGTCGTGTTAGAACAGTTGGAGAACAATTGTCTCAACAATTTGGTGTTGGTTTGGCTCGTATGGCAAGAACCATTCGTGAGAGAATGAATGTTAGAGATAACGAGGTGTTTACACCAATCGATTTGATTAATGCGAAAACATTATCATCGGTTATCAACTCTTTCTTTGGAACAAACCAGTTGTCTCAATTTATGGATCAAACGAATCCATTGGCTGAGATTACTCACAAAAGAAGATTATCTGCACTTGGACCAGGTGGACTTTCTAGAGAAAGAGCTGGTTTTGAGGTTCGTGACGTTCACTATACGCACTACGGTCGTTTATGTCCGATTGAAACTCCTGAAGGACCAAACATTGGTTTGATATCTTCACTTGGGGTTTATGCGAAAGTAAACGGAATGGGTTTCATTGAAACTCCTTACCGAAAAGTGACTAAAGGGGTTGTAGATTTAAATGCTACTCCTGTTTATTTAAGTGCAGAAGAAGAAGAAGGAATGATGATTTCTCAAGCAAACATTCAAATGGATGCTTCAGGAAAAATTACTGCTGATAATGTAATTGCTCGTCAAGAAGGTGATTTCCCAGTTATTGATCCTTCTCAAGTAGATTATGCGGATGTTGCACCTAACCAAATTGCTTCGATTTCTGCTTCGTTGATTCCTTTCTTGGAACATGATGATGCGAATAGAGCTTTGATGGGATCAAACATGATGCGTCAAGCTGTGCCATTATTACGTCCAGAAGCACCAATTGTAGGAACTGGTCTTGAAAGACAAGTTGCTTCTGACTCAAGAGTATTGATTAATGCAGAAGGACCCGGAGTAGTAGAATATGTTGATGCTAACATCATCACTATCAAATACGATCGTTCTGAAGAAGAAAGAATGGTGAGTTTTGAACCAGATGAAAAAACATATAATTTAATCAAATTCAGAAAAACGAATCAAAGTACTAGTATCAACTTAAAACCTATCGTAAGAAAAGGTGATAGAGTGGTTCTTGGTCAAGTTTTATCTGAAGGATATGCTACTCAAAATGGAGAGTTAGCTTTAGGTCGTAACTTGAAAGTGGCGTTTATGCCATGGAAAGGATACAACTTTGAGGATGCGATTGTAATTTCTGAAAAAGTAGTTCGTGACGATATTTTTACCTCTATTCACGTAGATGATTATTCATTGGAAGTAAGAGATACAAAATTAGGTAACGAAGAACTAACGAATGATATTCCGAACGTTTCTGAAGAAGCTACTAAAGATTTAGATGAAAATGGTATGATTAGAATTGGTGCCGAGGTTAAACCTGGTGATATTCTTATCGGAAAAATTACACCAAAAGGAGAATCAGATCCAACTCCAGAAGAAAAATTGCTTCGTGCCATCTTTGGTGACAAAGCAGGTGATGTAAAAGATGCTTCATTAAAAGCCTCTCCTTCTTTACATGGGGTAGTTTTAGATAAAAAATTATTTGCAAGAGCGGTAAAAGATAAACGTAAGAGAACACAGGATAAAGATGCTTTAGGCGCTTTGGAAATGGAATTCGAAGTGAAATTTGTTGAATTGAAAGACAAATTAATCGAGAAATTGTTCTTAATCGTTAACGGAAAAACATCGCAAGGTGTTATGAATGATTTGGGTGAAGAAGTATTGCCGAAAGGGAAGAAATATACTCAAAAAATGTTGTATGCTGTTGAAGATTTTGCTCACTTAAGCAAAGGACAATGGGTTGCAGACGATGCTACTAATACGATGGTTAATGATTTAATTCATAACTATAAAATTAAGTTAAACGATTTGCAAGGTTCATTGCGTAGAGAAAAATTCACGATTACAGTTGGAGATGAACTACCAGCAGGAATTTTGAAATTAGCTAAAGTATATGTTGCAAAAAAACGTAAACTAAAAGTAGGTGATAAAATGGCTGGACGTCACGGTAACAAAGGTATTGTTGCTCGTATTGTTCGTCATGAAGACATGCCTTTCTTAGAAGATGGAACTCCTGTTGATATTGTATTGAATCCACTTGGTGTACCTTCTCGTATGAATATTGGTCAAATTTATGAAACCGTTTTAGGTTGGGCTGGAATGAACTTGGGTAGAAAATTTGCTACTCCAATTTTTGATGGTGCATCTCTTGATCAAATTAATGAATTGACCGACGAAGCTGGCGTTCCACGTTTCGGACACACCTATCTTTATGATGGTGGAACAGGAGAACGTTTTAACCAAGCGGCAACTGTTGGAGTTATCTACATGTTGAAATTAGGACACATGGTAGATGATAAAATGCACGCCCGTTCTATCGGACCGTACTCATTAATTACGCAACAACCATTAGGTGGTAAAGCACAATTTGGAGGTCAGCGTTTTGGAGAAATGGAGGTTTGGGCATTGGAAGCTTATGGAGCATCAAGTACCCTTCGTGAAATTTTAACAGTTAAATCGGATGACGTTATTGGTAGGGCTAAAACTTACGAAGCAATCGTTAAGGGAGAGTCTATGCCAGAACCAGGATTACCAGAATCATTCAATGTATTAATGCATGAATTGAAAGGTCTTGGTCTTGATATTCGTTTAGAAGAATAATTTTTTTTAGAGACGTTGCTATGCAACGTCTGTTTAGCAACGTCTCTACAATTTTTATAATGAGTTTTTAGGATTTAGTCCCGTAACCCGTTCCGATTTTTTATACAATCTGTATAATTAGCACTTCAAATTTTAGTTGAAGTTTAGAGAAGTAATCCGTGGTGTTAGAGACGTTGCTTTGCAACATCTGTACAAAATCAATTTTTTAATTGCAAATAAATCAATAGTAAAAACTATGATGAACAATAGAAATAACAACAATAATAAAGATAAGAATCCTGTTAAAAGATTCAACAAAATTTCAATAGGATTAGCTTCGCCAGAATCTATCTTAAAAGAATCAAGAGGAGAGGTTTTAAAACCAGAAACCATCAATTATAGAACACACAAACCAGAACGTGATGGTCTTTTCTGCGAACGTATTTTCGGACCAGTAAAAGATTTTGAATGTGCTTGTGGGAAATACAAAAGAATCCGATACAAAGGAATCATTTGTGATCGTTGTGGTGTTGAAGTAACTGAGAAAAAAGTACGTAGAGATAGAGTTGGACACATCAACCTAGTTGTGCCAATTGCTCATATTTGGTATTTCCGTTCGCTACCTAACAAAATTGGCTATATTTTAGGTCTTCCGTCTAAAAAATTAGACATGATTATCTATTATGAAAGATATGTAGTTATCCAAGCGGGTATTGCAAAAACAGCTGAAGGTGATGCTATTCAAAGATTAGACTTTTTAACAGAAGAAGAATATTTGAATATTTTAGATACACTTCCTGCTGACAATCAATATTTAGACGATGAAGATCCGAATAAATTTGTTGCCAAAATGGGAGCAGAATGTATTATGGATTTGTTGGCTCGTATCGATTTAGATGCTTTGTCTTATGAATTACGTCACTCTGCCAATAACGAAACGTCTAAACAACGTAAAACTGAGGCGTTGAAAAGATTGCAAGTAGTGGAGTCATTACGTGAATCTAACTTGAATCGTGAGAATCGACCAGAGTGGATGATTTTGAAAGTAATTCCAGTTATTCCACCAGAATTGCGTCCTTTAGTGCCGCTTGATGGAGGTCGTTTTGCCACTTCAGATTTGAATGATTTATATCGTCGTGTAATTATCCGTAACAACCGTTTGAAAAGATTAATGGAGATTAAAGCTCCAGAAGTAATCTTAAGAAACGAAAAACGTATGTTGCAGGAATCGGTAGATTCACTTTTCGATAATACTCGTAAAGCATCTGCTGTAAAAACAGAATCAAACCGTCCTTTAAAATCACTTTCTGATTCCCTTAAAGGAAAACAAGGACGTTTCCGTCAAAACTTATTAGGAAAACGTGTCGATTATTCGGCTCGTTCGGTAATTGTTGTTGGACCCGAATTGAGATTGTTCGAATGTGGTATTCCTAAAGATATGGCTGCTGAATTATACAAACCTTTCGTTATCCGTAAATTGATAGAAAGAGGAATTGTAAAAACAGTTAAATCGGCCAAAAAAATAATTGACAAAAAAGAACCAGTTGTTTGGGATATTTTAGAGAATGTTATCAAAGGACATCCAATATTACTAAACCGTGCGCCTACTTTGCACCGTTTAGGAATTCAAGCATTCCAACCAAAATTAATCGAAGGAAAAGCAATTCAATTGCACCCTTTAGTGTGTACGGCATTTAATGCGGATTTTGATGGGGATCAAATGGCGGTTCACTTGCCATTAGGACCAGAAGCTATTTTGGAAGCACAATTATTAATGTTGGCTTCTCACAATATTTTGAATCCTGCGAATGGCGCACCGATTACTGTACCTTCTCAGGACATGGTTTTGGGTCTTTATTATATGACCAAAGAGCGTTTGTCAACACCCGAATTGAAAATTATCGGAGAAGGATTGACTTTTTATTCTGCCGAAGAAACCAATATTGCTTTGAACGAAGGTCGTTTAGAATTGAATGCTCGAGTAAAAATTCGTGCAAAAGATTACAACGAAAACGGAGATTTAGTTTATAAAATTATTCAAACTACCGCAGGACGTATCTTGTTTAACGAGGTAGTTCCAGAAGCTGCAGGATATATCAATGATGTATTGACCAAGAAAAACTTAAGAGACATTATCGGACACGTTTTGAGCGTAACCAATGTGCCTACTACAGCTGCCTTCTTAGATAACATGAAAAATATGGGGTATAAATTTGCCTTTAAAGGTGGATTGTCATTCTCATTAGGTGATATTAGAATTCCAGAGCAAAAAACAAAATTAATTGCAGATGCCAGAGAACAAGTTGAAGGAATTTCTGCGAATTATAATATGGGTCTTATTACCAATAACGAACGTTACAACCAAGTTATTGATGTTTGGACTTCGACCAATGCACAGCTTACTGAAGCTGCCATGAAAAACATTAGAGAAGACCAACAAGGATTCAACTCGGTGTATATGATGCTTGATTCTGGTGCAAGGGGTTCGAAAGAACAAATTCGTCAGTTAACAGGTATGCGTGGTTTGATGGCTAAGCCTAAAAAATCGACTGCAGGTGGTGGAGAAATTATTGAAAACCCGATTCTTTCTAACTTTAAAGAAGGACTTTCGATTTTAGAATATTTTATCTCAACTCACGGTGCTCGAAAAGGTCTGGCGGATACGGCTTTGAAAACGGCAGATGCTGGTTACTTAACCAGAAGATTGCATGACGTTTCTCAGGATGTAATTGTAAATACAGTTGATTGTGGAACTTTGAGAGGTGTTGAAGTTTCAGCATTAAAAAAGAACGAAGAAATTGTAGAGACATTAGGCGAAAGAATTTTAGGTCGTGTTACATTGCAGGATGTAATTAATCCATTAACCAATGAAGTACTCATTGAGGCTGGAGAGCAAATTACAGAACCTTTCATGAAATTAATTGAGGCTTCTCCGATTGAAAAATTAGAAGTTCGTTCTCCATTAACTTGTGAAGCTACTAAAGGAATTTGTGCTAAATGTTATGGTAGAAACTTAGCTACAGGAAGAATGACTCAAAAAGGAGAAGCAGTGGGAGTTATTGCCGCTCAATCTATTGGAGAGCCTGGAACTCAGTTAACCTTGCGTACCTTCCACGTGGGTGGAGTTGCGGGAGGAATTTCTGAAGAATCTAGCATTGTAACTAGATTTGGAGGAAAACTTGAAATCGAAGATTTGAAAACGGTTAAAGGGGAAGATAGCGAGGGAAATGCTGTTGATATTGTAGTATCTCGTTCGACTGAATTAAAATTAGTAGACGAAAAAACAGGTATTTTGCTCTCAACCAATAATATTCCTTACGGTTCTAGTATTTATGTAAAAGATGGTGAATCGGTTACTAAAGGAACTACTATTTGTAAATGGGATCCATATAATGGAGTTATTGTTTCGGAGTTTACAGGTAAAATTGCCTACGAAGATTTAGAGCAAGGACAATCGTTTATGGTTGAAATTGATGAGCAAACTGGTTTCCAAGAAAAAGTAATTTCTGAAGGTAGAGCTAAAAAATTAATTCCAACTTTATTGGTTTACGGTAAAGATGGCGAATTGATTCGTTCTTACAATTTACCAGTAGGTGCTCACTTAATGGTAGAAGATGGCGAGAAAATTAAAGCAGGTAAAGTATTAGTAAAAATTCCACGTCGTTCTTCTAAATCAGGAGATATTACAGGAGGTTTACCAAGAATTACCGAGTTGCTTGAAGCTCGTAATCCTTCGAATCCAGCGGTTGTATCTGAAATTGATGGTGTAGTAACATTTGGAAAAATCAAACGTGGTAACCGTGAAATAGTAATCGAATCCAAATTCGGTGAGGTTAAGAAATACTTAGTGAAATTGTCTAGCCAAATTTTGGTACAAGAAAATGACTTTGTTAGAGCAGGTGTTCCATTGTCTGATGGAGCAATCACTCCTGAAGATATTTTGAGAATTCAGGGTCCAGCGGCTGTTCAACAGTATTTGGTAAACGAAATTCAAGAAGTATACCGTTTGCAAGGGGTAAAAATAAATGACAAACACTTTGAGGTAGTAATTCGTCAAATGATGCGAAAAGTTAGAGTTCAGGATCCAGGAGATACTTTATTCCTAGAAGAACAACTCATTCATACCAAAGATTTTATCGTTGAAAATGATAAATTATACGGAATGAAAGTAGTTGAAGACGCTGGAGATTCTAGTAACTTGAAACCAGGACAGATTATTTCGCCTCGTGAATTGCGTGATGAAAACTCTCTATTGAAACGTACCGACAGTAATTTGGTAGTGGCTCGTGATGTAATTACAGCTACTGCAACTCCAGTATTACAAGGGATTACCAGAGCATCTCTTCAAACGAAATCATTTATCTCTGCAGCATCGTTCCAAGAAACTACCAAAGTTTTGAACGAAGCGGCAGTTGCAGGAAAAGTAGATTACTTAGAAGGATTGAAAGAAAATGTAATTGTAGGTCATAGAATCCCAGCCGGAACTGGTATGAGAGAATATGATAATACTATTGTAGGTTCTAATGAAGACTATCATCAAATGATGGCTAATAGAGAAGAATATATTTATTAATTAATTTTTAGATTGAAAGGTGTTAAAATTACCTTCTTGGTATTCAAATTTTTAACATCTTTCAATCTTTCAATTTTTAAATTTTTTGTAATATGAAAGAGCAACAACAAGGACAAATAGACATTGAGTTAGATGAGAAAACTGCCGAAGGAATTTATTCTAATTTGGCTATAATTAATCATTCTGCTTCTGAGTTTGTATTGGATTTTGTGTGTTTGATGCCAGGAATTCCAAAAGCAAAGGTTAAATCAAGAATTGTTTTGACACCACAACACGCCAAAAGATTATTAAAAGCTATTGGAGATAACATCCATCGTTTTGAAGTTTCTCATGGAGAAATAAAAGATACCGAACAACCTCCCATACCACTCAATTTTGGTCCCGCGGGACAAGCATAATTATAAAAAGGCTCCATTTGGAGCCTTTTTTTGTATATATAATTAGTTTTCATGCATTTAAACGAATTTCGCAGTGCTTCATCTATTTTTTTTTTTCCAAAATAAATTATGCTGTACTTTTGGCTGAAATTTATAAAATCCTTATTTACAAGTAAATAATGCATTTCTGGCTCAAGCTGAAAGATTAAATTTTGGTTTCAGAAAAGGCAATAATTTTGTTTGTTATTTTCAGGAGTATTTTTAAAAAGATAAAAAAACGGTTTTATGCCACCTTAATTAATTTTTCGGATAAGATTGTGCTTTTAATAGGATTTTTATTTTGATATTTTATAAGTATTTGTTTATTTATTTTAAAAAAATATCACTTTATCCGTTTTTTTTGCACTTTATCGATTATTTTTCTTGGTGGTTACAAAAAAATGAAATAGTTTTGGTTTTTGAAATTAATTTATAATTATAAGTATATAACCTACATTGTCTTTTTTGAAACGGATAATGATGAAACACAATACCAAATTTAGAACTATTATTTAGCCCCAAATGAAGTCCTTATGAAAACAATTTTTTACAATTTAAGAAAGACAACAAAACAATTTTTATCCTTTCCTATTACTAGTATGATTAATAAAAGACTGGCACTACTAGTGTTTTTCTTTTTTGCTTGTATAAATATGTTTGGTCAGCAAA
>CAMAWK010000011.1 GCA_945861915.1 Flavobacterium psychrophilum
TCATAAAGCATTAAATGGATTTTATGATTCGAAAGCAAAATACAAATCTATGAAGATAAAAACAGCAAAATTGTCGTTTAACCGACAATTAACATTTATTGTAATTTTATTGAGATAATTTTATCTCTTTAGTGATAAGATTCAATGGAACACGGGAAGGCACTTATAAAAGCAATGCAACTACTTCCTATGTCTGCGGTTAGTTGATAAAAACAGTGAACGGAAACGTTCTTAAAAGCAAGTATGACCGTAAAGTTTCCACTGAAATGGATAATGTTGTTGAAGACAGTGGCGAAGGATGGTTTTTTTTAAAACAGGCTGGTGCGAGGAAGTTTTAAAAAAAGTTGTCCTGGAGCCACTGGCACGAGGGTTGGATGCGCGGCTTTTTTACATAATGTTATTATAGTGCATCCGAGATTTTCATTTGGAATAGGGTATTTATTTATGCACTATAATGCCACATTATGTAACTAAGCTTTGGAAAAAAAATTACTGGCGCGAGTTGCGAAGCGTACGTGTTTTTGATAAAAACTGTGCCAGTAATTTTTCTTGGAGCGTTGGCAAAGGAGTGGCATCTGAAATGTAAAACGACCTTTTTACCAAAGAATGAAAAAAGATATTCACGCTATTTGAAAAGTAATTAGCGAAATGAAGCAAACAAAGATGTGAGTTTAGGAATACTTGGACTAAACGAGGATTTTGTGCAGATGAATGAGATAATTACATTATTTAATCAACAAACATAGTTATCTGGAACGTTAATGCTTTTTCCTTACAATTAGGACAATAATTATTAACCGTATTTAATTTTAGATCAAAATTATTTATTGTGTTATTATCGTAATTATTTCCTTTTAAAACATCATCAGTATAGAAGAGATACTTATCTGAATTTTTTTGTTCTAAATAATTTATAATTTCAAATTCTAAGGTTACCTTATTAATTGCAGGTACTGGACAATTGGTTTGATAACTAAATCTCCCACCACCATATCTAAACTGATTTGAAAAACCGCAAGACTTACATTTTGATGCTATAATATTCCCCACTCTTAATTTAATTTTAAATTAATATTTTTTTATTAACTCAATGCTCGAATAATAACATTTAGTTTATTAAGTTCAATTTCAAACTTCTTTAGAGTTGCGATTTGTAAACTATAAAATTCTTCAGGAGTATTTGGTTCATTTTTTGTGCCAACCAAAATAAATAACATATCTGGTTTATTAAGTTGATTTGGTCTATGCGAAAAAGTAGCCATCAAATGTCCGCCACCTAAAGAATGTCGCATAATATCAACTATCTCAATAAATTGGTTATTCCTTTTAAAATTATTTGGCAATTTTGCTTTTGGAGTGTTGTTGTCTTTAGTTCTTTCAAAGACAATTTTATATAATGAACTTGCAAAATCAGAAAAAGATTCTAATGAATAACAAGGTGTTCTTAAATCTTTTATTAAAGCGGCTTCATCATTAACAGGTTCAAAAATATAACTACTCTTTTTATTGTAATGTGTATCATTAATATTAGTAATAATTAATGTTATTTTATCTGTTAATATTTCTGATTCAGGAATTTTTTCGATTAAAGTATTATTAAATAAACTATTAGCACGAATATAATCTTTTAAGAATTCTATTTTAACTTCATAATTATTTCCTTTTTTTACAATTAATCCTTTATCTAGTAACTCAAGAATATATTTCGAATTTTTATAATTTCTTGGCAATTTTGCAATTTCGTAAAGAATAGATTTTTCTTCACTCTGTAGAGATTCAATTATACCTTGTAAATATGATTTTAAAAAACTATAATCAGGTTTTGAACTTTTTGAAGATATATACCCTCCAATTAATTTACCATAATATGGAATGCCCCCAGATGCTATAAATGCAAACTCTCCACTGTTTTTAATTTCTTCTGAACAATTTGTTAATTTACTTACTTCGCACTCCCACATTTCTTGAAAACTATCATATTCGATAGGTCCTAAATAAATTGGGGGAGCATCAATGATGTTTAATTCTGGTGATCCGGTAATTGTACATAAATGTTGCCAAGAAATTGAACCAGCAATCCAAAAACTAAAAGGGGTTATACCATTTGATAATATTTTTGAACTAAAATTTCTTAGTTTCATAAAACCAACAGGTTCATCAAATGAAAACCTAAATAACCATTCATATTCATCGAAAAGGAATAAAATAGTCTTATCTAAATATTCTGAAAAAAAAGTAACAATTTCTTCAAAAATCCCTTGAATTCTTACTGAACTGACATCTTTTAAGCTTTCAAATACATCCTCCCAATCTCCCGATGCTTTTATTGTTGTTTTTTTTAATATTATTTCATCAGTAAAATATTTATCAATAAATAATCTTGATACAAGACAAGATATCATATATTTATATACATTATCTGTTCCTTTTATAATTGAACCAACTTCTTTAAAATCAAAAAAAATAGGGTATACTTTTGAATCTGTATTTTTCCTTAATGAAGTCTCGATGCATTTTAAAATGCATGTTTTACCAAATCTTCTTAATCCAGTAATTGATACACAATACCTATTATTAGCTAATGAAATTAATTGATCAAAAATCTCTTTTCTACCAAATAACTCTTCTATATTAATTATTTCTTTTCTGGGTTCAAAACCTATAGTCATTTTTATTCTGTTAATGTTGTTAAAGTCAAATTTATATCTGGATGAAAATTTTCCCAAAATCGTCTGAATAGGTCAACAGATAATTTATAAACAGGTAGCCCCTCATCCTCATTCTGAATAATTATTTTCTTTTCTTTCAATAAATTTATAGCTTCTGCTAACTTTGGTCTATATGCATTAATTTTTTTATCAGCCCATAATTTTTGCAATTCAGAAAATCCAACACTTCTAGGATCATCTATTCTTCCTTTATTGAAATGAACGATAGATGATATAAGAACAGCTACTTCTTTAGGATCCGTTGGACTTAATTGATTGTTTTGAAAAGTATTTTCAGTTAATTTTTTTATCAACGATCGCTGGGTAGAAACCTCTTGACCTATTAAAATTCTTACTACTTTCTCTAACTCAGGATATCCAATAAATCTTCTTTTATTTTCTGATGCATAATAACCGCAATTTTTACAAATCATTTGAATAAAATATGGTACATTTCCTGATAAAAATAATATATGCTTTATTGCCTCAGGTGTAAAAGAAAGCTTGTCATTGATAACCTCTATTAAGTCTCGGGATGATTCATCAGTTATTTCATTTACTTGCTCCTCAATAGCATTAACTAACTGTCCTGTTATTCCATATTTAGAGTCTTTTATCAATGACTTTATATCATATGTTCCTGCAAATATAAAACTCGCTAAATCACCCATTGAAAACTGTCTTAAAGAATGCAAAAAAGCATTATTTACTATCTTATCATCAATTAGTGTTTTTATAAAAGAAAATTCGTCTATAAAAAATATTGGAAAAAAATTATTTTCTTTTAAAAAATCCAGTATTACTCTAAAATCTTTCGCTTTAACATTATTATTATTAATATTTAATTCCTCACAATTAAAACCATAAATTGTTGAATATTTAATAATTTCATCGTATGTTTTTACGATTAGAATATATTCCCAAAAATCTTTTACATTTTTAAAACTTGCTGCTTCAGAAAAATCCCAACCAAATGTGAGAATTGTCTTTTCCATACCTTTTGATATGAAAGTATCTCCTTGTATATCTTTCTTTAAATATTCTAGAACCGAACTTTTACCAGTTCT
Source organism: Flavobacterium psychrophilum (assembly GCA_945861915.1). GTDB lineage: Bacteria > Bacteroidota > Bacteroidia > Flavobacteriales > Flavobacteriaceae > Flavobacterium > Flavobacterium psychrophilum_E. Next base: position 3,776 of record CAMAWK010000011.1, read on the forward strand.
TGTAAGACCGTATAGAATGTAAGGTTTGTCTCTTTCCACAGAAAGATAATGTTGAGCTAAATCCGCAATTAATTGTTTTCTACCTTTGAATAATTCTTCTGGAGGAATAGGGCCATCCCTCCAAGGAATATCATCGTATGTTAAACTTGATTCAGGTTCCTCTTCAATTGTAAACTCAAATATCTTAGATGTGAGCTTTTTCTTTTGGTAAATAGCTTTAATTTCTATTTTTATTTCGACTGCTTTTGAATCTTTTAGAATATGTTCCGGTATAACAAAACTTGTTTCTATTTTTCCATTTGCAGCTATTTCATTATCACTAATATGTTCAATAACGAACTCATCTACATATTCTGTTGATTCTCCAATAATTTTTATGACAAAACCTTCAGATGTAGCCTCACCTTCATTTTTAATAACTAAAGGTGCAGTAATTACACCATCTGTGTCTATATAGTAAGGAGGGTCAATAGAAATTTCTAATAAAGGATAAGATTGAGTTATTTTTTCTTCAAGTAATAAATCTACTTCTCTCTTCCATTTGTTAAGTAATGTATAAAAATATGTCCTGCCGTAATAAGTTGTATTTTCATTGATAAAAGTTATTTGTTTTTCAATAATTGTCCTAATTTGAATTAGTATATTCAATCTTTCCTTTTCTTGCCTGTTCAAATACGGTTGTAAAATTTCAAGTAATTTATCAATTTCATTTTTCACCTCCTTATCAGTTGGCGTTATGAATTTATCAAAGCCAATTATTGATTTCCAAGATTTTAAAAGAGTGTCAATATTTTGTGGTTCAATATCAATTTTAGTTAAACTTAAAATTCTATCAGTAAAAGATTTAACTCCTATTCTTCGTTCAAAAAAAGTATTTTTTAAAAATTCGCCAGGCTTCAAATCAATATTTATTGTATTGCCCTCAATGGTATTTATTAAATCAAAAATTGCTTTTCTTCTTTTTGAATACATTAAATCATCATACAAAATACCTGTACCTCTCGGTTGATTTGCCAAACTATTCCAAGCATTAATACTTGAGGCACCGCAATCAACGATTGCCTTATAAGCTATAGACCCAATCTGACTATCATTACTTCGCATACAATCCTTAAAGACATCAGCAAATTGTCCTTTGAAAATTAACTTAAAGTCTGTAATTGTTTTACTTTGAATATGATAAGTAATGATATTTAATTTAAGATAATTCGCTAAAATACTTAATAGAAATTTTGGTTCAATATTTGACAATAGATTTAGTGATTCAATATAATAGCTACTGGCACTATCTCTAAGACGAGTCAACTTCAAAATATCGAAGTCATTATTTAAAACTATGTTCCTGAAATTAATAAAAAGAGAATTTCCTTTTAACATCGAGTAATATGCCACCGCTTCTAAATATTCTTGCAAATCATAACTACCAACATTCAGTTCACTATATGCTTTAGCTGCTTCAAGATAAATCGGATATTTTTCAGACAAATCGATTTCTCTTGATTTTTTTGCCTCATCTAAAATTAATTTGGCAATAAAAGCAGTTGGTTTAGAACCATTTTTTATAATTTCAGAATTTGTATACTTATGTTCTTTAATATCAATGTCAATCATTTTACTGATTGCAGAAGAATCGTCATCAGCTTCAATTATTAAATGCTTTTCACTTGAATTATCTTCATTTTTATATTCCTTTTTTATTTTTTGAACATTTCCTTCTAACTGTTCAAGTAAGTTAGATGCATAATTATTGTTAGGATTGTATGAAAGAGCTTTTTTTACTGAAACAATAGCTTGCGCCCTTTTTTCCGTATTTAGAGCCTGTAGTCTTCCTAATTCTGTAAAAAGGTGACTTAAATTATTTGCTGGGGCTTTTGTTTTTTCATTGAAATGGACTAATTCTGCATATGCACTTTCAGATGCTTCTGGATTATTAATGGAAGAAAATATTTGAGCTTTTTTTAGAAGTAGACTACTTTTATATTTTACTTCAATTGAAATATCTGCTAATTCTTTTTCTATTTGCGCTAATGCAAGTTCAAATTTAGATTGACGAATTGAAGTATTTATTTCTTTCTCAACATCTTTAAAATTTTTTTTAGCTTTCTTATCTATAACTTCTGAAACTGGAATTTTTTTAGGTTGTCTAATATCTTTTAAACTGTATTTTTTACTTAATTCTCTAATGATTTCACCAAGGTATTTATTGTTTTTTACTTCATTTCTAATAATTGATAATAACAAAATAACCTGTTCAAAATTTGATTTTTGTATTTGATCTATTAATTCATCAATAAAATTATCAAGTGAACTTGGAAGAGCAACTGAATTAACAATTATATTTAATTCTTTTTCATAAGTACTTAATACAACAGGAATAATTGATCCCTCTTGAAAAGTTTCTAATTCGGAAAGAAGCTTAGAACCAACAATTCTATTATTATTAATAAATAAACTAGGATTATTATTATTAGAAGCGATACAAGTTGTTCCTCTTACCTTTATAATATTTGCATTAGGTTCAATGAATTTTGACAATATATTTTTATTCAATGATTTTTTAAATAAATCTGAATTTTCCAGAAGTAAGTTTTTGTTAAGATTTAAAACTTCGGCAATATTGTTTTTTAATTTACTTGAAATTTCGGAATTATTTTCATCTGTTTCGCTCTTATAAATTTCTGGTATTTTTTTACGCAAATTAGGTTCTAAAAATCCTAATCTTTTTCTGGAATTAACGACCGATGCTCTTTTTATTTTTGTACCAGACTGTTCCTGAAATAATCTCCATATATCAGAATCTGTTATTGGAGAGGATTTATCTTCAAGTTGAATTAAATTTGTAATTACACTATCTAAACCGTGAATGTTTTCATCCAAAGAACTTCCAGCAAAAGCATTAAGTAAAAAATCATAATTTTCAGTTGAAATTTTAGTATTAGGATTGAATTTTACGTCAACATTAATTTCTTTTAATTTGTCAACTATAGCTTCTAAACTAATCTCTAGTTCCCTTGCAATACTAATTAATCTATGTTTTTTTTCTCCTTCTTCTTCTGTATTTTGTCTATTACTAGATAAAATTTCCCAACCACCGATTAGCTTGTCAAAGAATCTGTGTTTTGTTCCATTTTCGGACTGTAATAAAATATAATTGTCTCCAATCTCAATTATTACTCCTGATTCTTTACCATTGATCAAATGAAGATTTACTTTATCTCCTATTTGTACATCACTTTTTAATAAGTCAAACATCCTTTTTTTATTAATTGAATCAAATTTAATATACTTATTGGTTTTATAATAATTGACTAGAAATATTATTTTTTTATGATTTTAATTAGAAATTTAATTTCTTATGTTTTCAAATTAAAAACGACTGTCAAATCATCTTTTCTGCCTTACCTGAATTGCCTTTTCCTTTTTATCTGCTGTAGCTGGAATGATTTTAAACTCGACTTCTAAACCATTGCTAATTTTACTATTTAAAATATCATCTGCATTAACCCTGAAATATATTGATTTGTTTCCGTTATATTTGATAAAACCATCTGTTCCTTTTTCATCGTTATGCAATATTTTATCAATCTTTCCCGATAGCTTTTGATTAGGAGGTGAACTTTTCTCTGGTTGGAATTTAAAACTATTCCAATATTTATTTAATTCTGATTTTAAAGATGGGAGTTTTTCAAGTGCTATTTTCTCGTTTTGAAATTGTTTAATTGCATCAATCAGCTTTTCTGGAACGCTCCATTCTTCACTTTGGCGAATGAGCATGGATAATGCATAGTGTTTAAATGCCATATCGTTGTCGCCCTTCGCTTTAAGCAATTCTCCTAAAAGATACAGTAAATCTATTTTGAATTCAAGATCCCCAAAATTGTTGATTGCATCGATTGCCAAATCAAAAGCTTTATCATTTTTCCCCTCTTCTTTATACAGTTCTGCCAATTCTTTTTGGATGAACCACTCTTTTTTCTTTCTCAAGATTTGTTGAAATTCTTTTATGGCATCTTCTGAATTCCCTAAATTCTTTTTCGATAAAGCTATTCTTCTTGCAAACCAAATATCATTTGAATAATGGAATTTTTCGAATGTTTCCAATGCTAATTTTGAAACATCATAGCATTCCTGGAATTTTCCAAGTTTCATTAAGGCTTTTGATTTGTAGGCAAACCAATTCTCTTTATCCGAAGCCAATTCCATAGGTTTGGTTTCTCCTTTTCTTGTTACATCAATGGTTCTACTTTCTGTTTTGAGAAGTTCTGGAGCTATTTTATCACAAAAATCACTTACGAATTGCCAGTTGGCATTTGGTTTTTTCTTTTCTGCTTTTAAAACGGAATTAAATAAATTAGAAAGAACAGAATAAGCAAACTCGTTATCAAAACCCAAACTTAGCGGAATAAAGTTTTCTATTAATTGGATGATTTCTGATTTATTGAAATGATAATTGCCAGTATCTTCAACCGTTTCCTCGTCTTCAAAGATTTCAGTTTCAAGATGGTGAATGTCAGTTAGTAAATTTTCGGCTTTAAATTTTGAAAACAATAACCATCCATAAGCATTTAGCACTATCTCTTTTGTATTATAATCAATGGTTAATTTATAATGATTCAAGAATTTAAATGCATTGTCAAAATTGTTGGTATGCCTTAATGCCGTAATCATTCCAGCTATTAAATACACATTGCCTGCTATTTGTTCTTCAATGAACTGTCCTTTGTTTTCTTTGAAAAATTTTAATGCTTCGGCGTATTTTTTTTCTTTGTTTAGTTTTAAAATTGCTTGACTAAACTCTATGATAGATAATGACATACATTTTGTTTTTAATTAAAGTAACGCATTTATTTCTTCTGTTAATCCAGTTGTTTTATTGCCAACAATTTCAATTTTTTTGAAAGCTTTTTTTCCGTTATACCAAAATTTATAAGTAGCCACAAATCCGTTTTTTTGGAATTCATAAACTTCAAGATATTGATGGTGGTCAATATTACTGATTGTAATATTAGCTTTATCGGTTTTGCTTTTAATATTTTCATAAAAGTCTTTAAGGAAATCTGCTTCAAATTCAAAAGACTTTTTGCCAGCTTCATAATCTTCCTCAACTGGAATAATGATTACTTTATTTATAAGTTGTTGTATTTCAGAAAAAACAGTTTCGGATATTAGGTTCGAATTTGTTGGTTTCTCAATTGAAGATATTTGATTTTGACCGTTATAATGTATTTTGAAACTAGCATATTCTTCCCCTTGTGAAAAAGTATAGTGTTCTAAATAACTTGTGTGTTTGATTGTGTTTATTTGGATGTTTGATTCTTTAAAAACATCAAAGATGGCAAGAAAAATATTTTTTAAAAATGGGTTGTCATCAGGAAAATCGAAAGGTAGCATCATCTCTAATAATTCTTCATTCAAAATAATACTATCCTGAATATTATTTGAATTGTTGGTTTTTGTTTGAACAAAATTGCTTTCCCCTTTAAAATGTGGCTCGTCAATTGTGAATAGATTTTCACTAGCTCTTGTTATTCCTGTATAAAGCCAACGAAAATAACTAGAGTTGAAATAACCCATTGAAGTTTTGCAATTTAGAAATGTATTTTTCCATTCCCCACCTTGGGCTTTATGGCAGGTTACTGCATAACCAAATTTAATTCTGAGGGCATTGAAATACTTGTCTGAACGCAAAGCATCTTTGAATTCCTTTGTTCCTGGTTTTAATTTATCATTTCTAATTTTAAAGTCAATATATATCGCTTTTAGTTCATCAGAACTTAAATCTCTTTTGTCAGAATATAATAGATTCTCAATAATTTTACATTGAATATTGTGCTTTGTTTGGTCATTGTCTATAAACAAAATGACTACATCCCGAAATGATAAACTGACATCTTTTTCTACAACTTTGCCCTGTTTGTTCTTGGTTTTTAATCTAATTGTTCTTAGTTCATTTTCTGAAGAAACTTCTATTATTTTACCGAAATCACCGTTTAGTAATTCTATTTCTTGATAATTATAGTTGTTACTTACTAGAATTACTTTATCCCCCTGAGTTAGGAACTTTTGGTTAGGAAAAAAATGATTTCTAACAAAATCATTATACTCTTTGACTGAATTGTTAGAATATGCTATTATTATTGTTTCATCATCAATTTTATTATCACAGGCCATTAAGTACTTTTCGAGTATTTCTTCGTGTTTTGTTTTATGGATGTCAGAAAATTGTGTTTGAATATCAAGGCTGCTAAAACTATTTGCTTTTATCGCTTGTCTGATTTTAGTTGCATTAAATAAAATACCACTTTCCGTTTTTTGTCTTACCACTTCTGTCAGTTCATATTCTTTGGATGTAACATTACAAACTTCGTTTAAATATGTAGCATCTAAAGCAGGTGAAAAATTCATATTTACTGGTGGCAACTGAGCATTATCTCCAATGAATATTATTTTCTTTTTGTGGTCGTTATTGTCAATATTGATGTATTTAATAAAATCGTTCAATAAAAAACCAGAACCAAATCTAAAGAATTCTCCTTCTGAATAAACGTTTGAAATCATAGATGATTCATCAACAATATAGACAGTATTTGCAGGTTCTTCATTGTTTTTTAATTCGTAATAGAATTTGTAAGTTTCTGTACCGTCAACATCTTTTGTTTTAAATTCTTTGAGATCTTTTCCAGAATATATTGACTTATGTATTGTATATGCTTTTTGTTTCGTTTTTTGAGAAATTACCTTAGCTGCTCTTCCTGTTGGTGTAGCAATTTTAAATGTTCTATTGTTTGCAGCAAGATAATCTGTCAACCCTTTCATCATAAAAGTTTTTCCAGTACCAGCATATCCTTTTAATAAAAAACAAGGTGAATCATCTGAAAGAAAAACTTCCAGCTCTTCAATTAGGGAATCTTGTCCTTTGGTTAAAACATAATTTTTAAAAGAATCTTTTAAAGACATAAATTATAGTGTAGGTTTTATAATAAAAGTATGAACAACTAAACTATTAAAAAATAACTTAATGCATTGTCTTTTTGTTAAAAAATATATTTAAAATGACTTAATTGATATTAAAAGTAATGATGCATAGTTAATATTGGTTTAATTTGGTTTGTTTAATTATTGGAAGTCGACTATCGTCTATTGTACAATTGTCTACTTTGGACGAATTTGGCAAGATGGAAGATATTAAAATTAAGTTTGGTCAACGTGTTAAAGAACTGAGATTAACAAAAGGTTATTCACAAGAAAAACTAGCTGAAATTTCTGATTTGGATAGAACTTATATGCCAGGCATTGAATCTGGTAAAAGAAATGTTTCCATTGTTGTGGTAGAGAAAATAGCAAAGGCTTTTAACATTACAATCTCTGAACTGCTAAATAAACTCTAAAATAATATTATTGAATGACCACAAACCCATTACTTGAAGAGTTAAAAAAACTTAGAGAATCATCAAAATATGCCGTTGCACAAGGCACTTATTCAAATTTGAATGGTTTTAAAAAGTATTTACATATTGAACGAGATGTTGAGGTAAAATTGAAAAATATTATTTCAAGATCAAGTGAAGTTGATAATGCACAACTATTACTTGTTTGTGGTAATGTTGGAGATGGTAAATCCCATATACTCTCTCATTTGCATGATGAATTAAAAGATATTATATCTCAATTTGTCATTCATAATGACGCAACAGAATCACATAATCCTAACGAATCTTCGAATGAAACACTGTATAAATTATTACAAGGATTCAAAGATGAAAATTTAAAAGAATCAAAAGACAAAATTATACTTGCAATTAATTTAGGTACTCTAAGTAAATTCATTGAAGAATATGCTGAAGAATTTAAAGTTCTTAGAGAATACATTATCTCAAGTAAAATATTAGATACTGACTTAATTCACAATGACGAATTTGATTCTACGAGTAATTTTCATCATGTAAATTTTACTGATTATCACATCTATTCATTAACTGAAAAAGGCCCAACATCGGCTGTAATATCAACGCTTCTTGAAAAAATAGTTTCTAAAAATGAAGCAAATACAATTCACAAAGCTTATCTAGATTATAAAGCAATTGTTGATGATAAATTATATTGTCCAATTCTATATAATTATGAATTTCTTTTTAGTAATAATAATAGAACGATTGTTTCTCAACTTATCATTAAAGCAATAATAAAAAGCAAAGAAATTGTATCGTTGCGGACCTTACTAAATTTTGTGCATGATATTCTTGTTCCAGTAGATCTTTCCAATATTAATCAAGCAGAATATTTTAAAGTAATCGAAAAAATGAATGGAGCGGAATATATTTCAAATTTAATTCCTAACTATTTATTTGAACATCCCGAACTATCTAGTTTATTTGAAAAAATCGAGAGTTTAGATCCTTGTACAAATAGAAATCCCAATACGGATGATATTTTGTTAACTTTAATAAATGCTGAACACGCTACAGCTATTTTTTCTAAATATATTGACAATAGCTATTTGGAAAAGATAGAATCTAGAATAGATAAATTAAATAATCATAAATCTCATCTTTCCAAATTATTCATTCGATTGAATTATTTTAGTAATTATTTTAACCAAGAATATTTAACTGACGTTGATTATGATGAATATTTAGTTTGGTTATTTCACTACAACAATCACAATCCTATTTTCATAAAAAAAGTATATGCACTTGTTGAAAATGCAGCAAGAAATTGGAATGGTGACCCAAAATCAAGCGGAAAAGTTATCATTAATGTTGGAAAAAAGCAAACTCAATTTAGAGTGTTTAAAGATTTTGAAGTAATTCCTGATGTTAATTTATCTAAAGAGAAATTCGAAACTCAAATCAATAAGTTTACACAAGAATTTAGTTTATCGTTTAAAATAAATAACGAAACTGATTCTATAAAAATACATGTAGATTTTAGTTTATTTAAAATCTTAAAGATGATATCTCAAGGTTATAGACCTAATAAAAAAGACAATAACAATTATGTGTATTTTGTTAATTCTATAAATATTTTAATCAATCAAGACAACAATAAAGCACCACTATATATAGATGAAGTTAATATTGGAAAAGCCGTTGATTACAAGTTTTCAAAAGACGCTTTTAGTGGCTATAAATTTCAAGTGATATGATGAAAATAGAATTAAATAAAGACGGTATTAACGGTCTAGAAAAAAGATATTTTAAAAATAAAACTTTTAGCCATGTTACTGGAAATCAAATAAAGTTATTGCCTTTTAAAACAAACCCAAGTGGTGACACATTTAGTGAAGATTTCAAAACTTTCCAAGGTGTTATTGGGGAATTGTTTAGAATTATAAATTCTAAAACACAGGTTGAATTAGGCAAAAAAAATGGGTCTTTTAAATTAGAGCTTAAAGCGACTATTTTAGATGCAGCTATTGATAAAGTTGCTACTGAGCATGCAGAAGAGTTTAAAAATATGCTCACCAAACTCTTCTTTGATGAAGATCATGGCTTGATAAAGTTTAACATTAAGACTTTATCGTATATGAATTTTATTAATTCCAATAATGCAGGAAAAGAAATTTCTAAATTTCTTTATGATATTTATTTGAATGATTTTAAAAATGATGTAGTTACTAATGAAGATACAAGTAATGAAAATTTGTTACATCAATTAATTATTCAATGTTTACCGGAATTAAACGAAGTTAGTTCTAAGACAAAAATTACTGGATATTTTAATCTTTTTCCAGAAATAAAAGAGCAATTCGAAGAAGACTTTACTTTTTTGTCAAGTAATAATTCTTTACTATTAAAGCATGTTGAAGATTTTTTTAAATATTATTATTTCCATTATTTAAATCAGTCCTTACTTGAGTTAAAAGATTTTGGAACAGGAACTGCAAAAGTAAAACCAATATATTATACAATGGATTGGGAAACTTTATCGGAAACAAGATTATCTAGTCATAGTTTAGGATGGAAACAATTGAACAAATATTCTGAATCAATATTTGCTCATATTAATACTTTGGAATTACTAAATTATATTCTTGTTGATGGAAAACCAGTTGAAGATTATAAAAATATTGAAAAGTTAGTTTTAAGTTTTAATAATGAAGAAAAGGAAACATTTCATAAATGTGTTAATGAATTAATCACATTTTATACTGACAATATTTCTGGTTTAGATACAGGTAAAAACTGGGATGATTGTGAGCGCCTCTTAGAATTATCATTGGCTAATGAAAATTTTGAAGAAGCTATTTATACTTCAATTTATTCACTTTGGTTTAAAATCAAATATCAATTTGAAAATTCTTCCAGAAGTAAACCTTATAGTGATTATTCAAAGTGGTATTCTCAATATGGAAAAGTAAATTATACTAAACAAAGAGGCCGATTGGGTAATACTACGATTCTGTCTCAGGAACTTTTACTTTTCCTAACTAGAATTTGCATAGGAAGTGAAGAAAAAATCAGATTAAAAACATTATGGGATAAATTTAAAGATAGAGGAATTGTCTTTGATGAGACTACAAAATTAGAAATTACCAAATTGTTTGAAAAAATAGGAATATTAAAGTTTAACAATAATGTATTAAAGTTTAGTTTTTAGGATATGGAAAATATTAAAATATTATTTGGATTAAAAATTAAAGAATTGAGAAAACAAAAATCATATTCTCAAGAACAATTAGCAAATCTTGCTTCGATTAATAAATCATACATTTCTCTAATCGAAAATGGAAAAACAAAAGTTTCCTTAGAAATCATGAATAAACTTGCAAAAGCATTTGAAATTGAAATAGACCAATTATTTGATTAATAAGTCACATTTAATAAATATACCTTTTAAAAAATATAAATATGGAAGATACAAGTCTTATAGACATTGAAAACAATCTAAAAATTTTTATTGATAATAACAACGCAATAATTATCGATGAAATAAAAAACTCTATAAATTTTAGAATCGAAAAACATAGAAAATTTATCAAGAAAAGTAAAGCAGTTATTATTGAAAATATTGATTATTTAAACATTGTAGAAGCTGAAACTAATAAAATTATAGCAAGGAAAAATAAAATTAATGAATTGCGCGAATTAGCAGAATATACCTTTGGTATAAATTTAATATAAAATTTATTAGAAACTATTCAAAATCAAAGCCACCAATGTTTTTACAATGGATTGGGAAACTTTGTTGGAAACAATTGCTTAACTAAGCAAATTAATTTTTTGAAAGAAAACATTATGAAAAAATTAAAATTAATGAAGGTAAATGGTAAAATTTACAATGTTATTGGACTCTATGGTGGCAACATTTACTTAGGAAATCCATATGATGTGAATAATGATGTAGTAAAAAATGGTGTAATTTGGGAAATGCAACCCTTTTATAATGATGTGCCAAAAGTTATTAAATTGTATTTTACCATTACAAGATTTTTTAAAACAGATGTTTTTGGGAATAGTGAATTTAAAAATAAAGTATCAAAAGTAAAGTTTGTCTATAACTGGAAAAATTTCAACATTATCAATATTCTTTCTTACTTGGAATAACGCCTCGAATACCACCTCTTGGATTTTCGACATCACCTTTATATCTTGGAATAATGTGAATGTGACAATGCCAAATAGTTTGACCAGCATCTTCATTTATGTTTATTCCAACATTGAAACCATCAGGATTGTATTTTTCTTGAAGAATGGTTTTTGCTTTATTGGCAACAATCCAACAAGCAGTTTGTTCTTTTAAAGTTAAATCAAAATAATTTGAAACTAATCTTTTTGGAACAACTAAACAATGTCCTTTTGAAACTGGGAATTTATCGTAAAATGAAAATATAGTAGCAGTTTCAACTATTAATTCTCTTGTTTCTTCTCCAATTAAAAAAGGGCTTAAATCGGTGTTTCCTTTGTTTAAAGTTGTGTAATGTTGATATTCGTAAATTTCGCAGTTTTCATTCTTAAAAACGGACAAATAAGCTAATTTTATTAAGCACTGATACGTTTCTTTCTTGTGAATTTTATGAATTCTAAATCCTTCGTATTGAATATCTCTGCGAACAGCAAAATATGCCTTTCCGTTTGGTTTTAAAAGATTTGAAACGTTCATTAAAACTTCTGCTTGTTCTTCTGGAAGCAAAACATTCAAAACATAAAAGCACAAAATTGTGTCAAATTTTTCTGTTGGAAATTCTGGAAAATAAAATGGATCATATCCAATTATATCAATTCCTTTGAATTGCAATAATTCAACATCTTTACCAATTCCGCAACCAAAATCAAGGACTTTACCAATAATTTTCTTTTGATTTAAAACAATTCTAGCTGGATATGAAAGTGAAGTTCTTTCAATTGCCGTCAAATGACTATTTGAATTTTGATTATTCATTTTTCATATACAAAAACCCGTTATTACTCGCAATTGTTATTAAAGGCTGAATTGTATTTGAAAACTTTTCTTTCTCAAAACTTTCAATATTTGGAAAAATAGAAAGATATTCATCCATATATTTACTTTTTGAGTTATGATGTTTATTGATTTCAAAAGCTACTTTTTGCAAATCATAGAATTTGTCAAAATGCTTATTAAACAAAGGAAGATTATCACTTTTCTTTAAATTAGTAATTTTTTCAATCGGAATTAAATTCCAAATTAAATCGTGAGAAACAAATGCGTGTGGAATAAAATGGTCAATGGCGAAATTCTTTTCATCAAAATACAATTTAGTTCCTGAAAAAATACATTCTATAGAACCCAATTCCTTAAAAACAATTTTCCAATATTCATTTGTCTGTTTTGTTAAACCATTTCTAACTGGCGGTTTAATTAGTTTATTTGGAATATCTGGAACATTGGGATTTCTTGTTTGTAAAAATAAAGATAAATTCCAATAACAGAAATCTTTGAGGATTTTGGCATTTGATTTTAAATAATTTATCCAAACTGGATTTATTTCAATGAATTCATCGTGTAAACCATAAAGACAATTATTTTCAAATTTTTGTGAAGATGAATAAATTCGTTTTTTGTAATTTGTATTATTTTCGTCTTTCAACTTCGGAAACCACGGCGATAAAAACCAATGAGGTACATTTAGATTAAAATGTTCAAGTGATTTTTTAGTTTCAATTATTTTAGAATTTTCTAAAATTGAAATCAGATTATCTTTTTTAATGTCAATTGCTAAACCTTCAAATTTTAAAATATCTTCGACAGCATTTTGAATTAAATCTTGTTTCCCAAATGAAACGTGAAAATAGTTTACTGTGTACCAAGAATTACTAATCATTCTTGAAAAAACATTTCTTTTTTTGATAGTTGTTTGACCATTCTCAACTAATTCAATAATCGCAATTAACCAATAAAACTTATACGTTGCAGAAGTATTAGCAAATGATGATGCTAATTTATTAATCGGTAAATTATCTGAAAAAGGTAAACTCATCAAATTTTGAAGTTATAATAATTATGCAATTGAAAGCATTTTCTCATTTACAAAACTTTCAATTCTTTTCTCAACATCATTGTGAAGACCATATTTTGTAATCATCAATGTTTTGGTTTCTTGCAGTGCAATTAAATTATCAATTAAATGATAATATCCTGGTTCTTCTTCGCATACTTCACGTAAAATTCTTCGTTCAGTATCATCAAGAGATTTGATGTTATTTGTACTAATTTCTTTATTATATATCTCTTTATACAAATCACCAACCGTATGATCAAAATAACCGTCTCTATTCCAAGTTACTTGAATTGCAATTAATTCTTGATTGTTTATTAATGTGATATGTGGTCTTTCTACTTGAATATCCTTTTGAACTAACAGTAAATCTTTAAGTATTTGATAACGATATTCAACCGTATAATTTCCGTTAAAAGTCCCATCTTCTCTAACTGCTTCTTGACCATTTCTTCTAGTATCGGAACGATTTTCTGAAATGTTTCTGCCTTCAACTAGTCTATTTCTAAAAGCTAATAAAGGTTCCATCCAGTTTTGACCATTATTAACTAAAGAAGACATTGATTTATCATTTTTCACAACAGTACAAGTCCAGCATCCAAAACGACTTTGTCCACATGAATTATGTTCTTTGTTTACAACAACTGTAGGACATTCGTAATCATCAGCACTTGCATCAGCATATATTTTGAAAAGAATGGAATTGTCAAAACCCCATGGAGAAGGAACAGCATTAATGATATACCAAATTTCATCAACAATCATTTCTTTAATTGGAGCATAAACATAGGTATTTACGGTAGTTTGATGTTTAGATAATCTACTTCCTGTAACTTCATGTTTTCTTATCGAACGCTCTCTAGTAGCACTTTCGTCATAACGAGTTCCTAATAAAACAATTGCTTCGCCTTTTTCATCAATTTGTTCCACTAAAAAGTTTGAAGTTGGTCTAATTTTTAATTTATCAGTACACCATCTAAAAGCATTATTTGGAACTGGATAACCTTTCCCAATAACATTAGTCCAAAAAGTTTCCTCTAATTTAGGAGTTGTTTTTTGTACAAATATCGGTAAATCTTGGTCTCTTGCAGCTTCTGTAATTTTAGCCAAAACATCTTCTACATAGTTTGCAATAATTGGATTTTCGACCATAGTATCATTACAAACAACATACACTTTTCTTTTTAATTGAAAAGGAAATGGCATATCTTGTCTGATTCTTTGAAGTGCAATCCAAACCAGCATTAACAAAACAGTAGAGTCTTTTCCGCCACTAAAACCTATAATCCAAGGCCTGTCGGATTGATCAGCATAGGCATATTGGTCAATAATTTCTGCAATTATTCCTTCTACTTTCTTATTTTTTATTGGAGTCATTGTAAATTTTTAGAATTTATAAAAATAAATTTTTAATGTTTATTTTAAGCAAAAATAATTTAATATTATTAAAAACTTATCAAACAAAGTAAGGTGGTTTTATAATGAATTATTTTATTAGTACTTATATAAAAATTAACTAAATTATCTTTTGTCTTTCGAGTTGGTATCAAACGAAATGACGTTAAACATATTCCTCATTCGTGACCGCAACCTGTTTCCATAATGCTTTTCAATTTCTGAAGCTGATAGATTTGTAGTGATGTGGGTTAGGGATTTGTTATCAATAAAATGTTCATATCTTGTGATTAGAATTTCTGCCATTACATTACAATCATTGCCAAAGTGTTTTATTTGTTGTTCGGCACCTAAGTCGTCAAAGCAAAAACCAGAAAGCCGGTTTTGGTTATTGGATTTATGCGTATATGGATTTAACGCTTCGTAACCCTGTTTAGCAAATTCAAAAGAAATCTCTCTGCAGGTTTTAATTTTGTAATCTGTGTGATGATTTGAGAATGGTTTTAACAAATGCATGATAGATGTTTTACCGCAGCCAATTGGACCAGATAACAAAATGCCTTTATCCAGTTTAATTTGTAATTTATCGGCTATTTTTTCGTCTTTGATCATATAGATAATCAACTTGTATAGCGTTGGAATATCTTCTCGACAAATTTTAAAGGATTGGCCATAACGGATTTTTCCTTGATGGTTGATGAATAGCAAGCAGTTATTGAAGTCGTATATTTTTTGATTATTTTGGATAGTGAAGCAATCGGATATGGTTGTTGGGTTCATTGTTTCCTATTTAGTTTAAAGAGGTTCGGAATAGTTTTTATGGTTTTGTGTATGTAGGTGGTTTGGTTTTACTATTTCAGAATTTTGACTTTTAAATTTTTCTGAATTCAGTATCCAGTTTCGAGCAGCAGCTTTCCAGTCTTTCATTTTAGATTTCCCCCCAACCAGCCACCCATTGCTTTGGAAATGGTTGTAGAATTTTTCGGCATCGATTTCGGTTGCTTTTTTTTCTTTAAAAAAAACAATCACATTTGACAATTCCGGAGGTATATTATTTTCTAAATTTTTTGATTGGCCTTCTATGTTTATACTGTTTGTATTGTTTATTATGTTTATAGAAGATACCAGCGCTTGTTCAATGCTTGGCTCACTACTAGTTTTATTCTTGTTTACAGCTTGTTCAATAACTTGTTTGTTTTTAAGTTGGGTAACTTCCTTTTTTCGAAGTGGTTTTAGTTCACTTGATAAGTTGACCATACTAACCAAACTTCCTCTAAATGGATTATAAGATGGTTCATAAATGACATAGCCTTTTTCATGTAACTCTCTCATGCATTTGTGATAGGTGGCTTTAGAGCATATTTTACTTATTCTCATAACCTCATCACGCGTAATGCTGATAGGATTTTCGAAACGGTTGAGGTTCCAGAATTGGAATAAGGAAATGTATAAACTAACATGAGTTGGGTTAAGGTCGTAATCGTGGACTAGCTTATCGAAAAAGCCAGTGAGGTGTTTTATGTAGTTCATTTTTTTAGGGATTAGGGATTAGGGAAAAGGGATTAGTTCTTTCATTTATCTTTCAAGCATTTTGTTAATGTCTTCGTACTTGTAGTAAATGATGCCGCCGATGCGTTTGTATTTGAGTGTACCGTTTACGCGTAAATTTTGGAGTGTTCCTGGAGATATTTTGAGCAGTTTTCGAACTTCTGAAGACTTCAGCCATTGTGGAATTTCTTCTTTTTGTGAAGACGATTTGATTTCACTTAGTAGTAAGTTTCCAAAGATTAATAAATCACGTTTTGTGATTACTTGGTGGTTCAATAATTCGATGTTGTCGATTTCTGGGAAGAGTTTTTTGGGATGTAAGTTCATGATGAAATTGTTTGAATTGTTATGGTACAAATCAACTTCATTTGGATGTTTTTCATTCACAAGGTGAACCCAAGTTGTGAATGATTTTTAATTAAATAATTCAAAAAACCCTATGTTTATTGGGATTGTTTTTTTTAATTGTAGAGAATTGCTACTTTCAACCAATACTATTTTAAAAAATAGAATTGAATTCATTGAAAATATAGGACTTGTAAAATATTTCACAAGTTGTACACAAGTTGTGAATTAAAAAATCCTAAGTGTTAGCCCTGGATTTTAGATTTCGTCCTCGTTCATCTTCCGGTTGAGGTTCTCCGTAATGGTATTTAAGAATTTGGTTTGGATAGTTTTTCGTGATTTAATATCCAAATATGCCCTGTAAAGATTGTCTTCGATATCCATGTTTAGCATTTTGCCAAAACATATCGCCAGTTCTTTGATTTCGATATTTCCTCCATTAATAGCTCCAGACAATTGAAGTGCATAAATTAATTCTACCAAATCTACTTTGGAAGCGGACCAGTTGAGGTTGCTTCCTGCAGCTGGATTGCTCAATGAACATTTCCCATTCAGTTCCTCTAGTTTCTTTTCTAAATATCCCTCTAGAATTTCATTTGCAATAAATGTTGAAAATATGAAATCGTGAGAAGTGCATAGTTTTGAATCGGAATTAATGTGTGAACAGTTATCCCATAGTTTTTTATACTGTTTGCGTACAAAATACTCTTCGTCTTTAAAAGAACCTTTTGATCTATAGTATTCATAAAATTCTTTGTTATTCATGCCATACTCATAGATATTCACTAATTCCTTTTCATAGTGCTTTTTCTTCTGCTTTTTTGTAGGTGGTAATTTGGTTTCAATTTTTAATATCGATTGATGAAAAATGAGTTTAGAAACTATTTTTGGCTTTAAATCTTTAAAGAATTGTATTTCTTCTTGAACAGTGGTAAATAGGTGTTTTTTTTAACCATTTGCCAATCTCTTTTAGCTTTTCTTGGATGAATTCAATCATCTTAAAAGAAAGTTCTAAAACGTCTGTTGTAGTGCGTTTTATTGCTTCATATTCGCATTCAAATTCGTAAAAATAGTGGAAATCATGGGCTTCCATAAAGCAACAAAATGGTTAAGTTGAGTGTATCAAATTAAACCATTTTGTATTACTTTTTTATAGTGTTTTGCGTTAAAAAGTTATCAACATCGAACCAACTCAGACAGTACCAAGCTTTTTGTCATTTTCTGTTTTGGAGGCAAATTTTGATTTTAAAATCATCATGTCTTCACTGATTTTTTTATCTAAAATCTTAGCATAGTGCTGCGTAGTTTTAAGATTGGTATGTCCTAGCATTTTACTAACTGTCTCTAAAGGAACGCCATTGGAAAGCGTTACTGTTGTTGCAAAGGTGTGTCGTGCAATATGGAATGTTAAGTCTTTATTGATTTCACAAACGTCTGCAATTTCTTTTAGGTATGCATTCATCTTTTGATTGGAAAGTATTGGAAGCAGACGGTTTTAATTTTTGCAAACTGGATGCTCAGTATATTTATTAATGATTTCTTGTGCTACTGGTAATAATGGAATTTTTGAAGCCGTTTCGGTTTTTTGTCGGTTTTTGAAAATCCACTTATCGCCATCGATACCCAAAGAAATATTATCCAATGTTAATTGCTTTACATCTATATACGCTAATCCGGTAAAGCAGCTGAAGATGAATATATCTCGAACTAATTCTAATCGTTCTGAAACGAACCTTTTGCTTAAAATTGTTTCGATTTCTTTCTCGGTCAAGAATTCACGAATGACTTCTTTAACCTTTGATTTGTAATTTGCAAAAGGATCTTTATTCAGCCATCCATTGGCCAAACATTGGTTGATGATTTTATGGAAGTTCTTGATGTATTTAACAGCTGTGTTATTAGCGCATTTTCTAACGCTTCGCAAATAGAATTCATATTCCATGATAAAGGCATGATCAATCTTTTCGATATTGATATCGGTGAAGTTGTATTTCCAAAGAAGGAAATCTTTTGTATGCTTCAGTGACGTTTGGTATCGTTCTAATGTTCCAGGTGCGTATTCTTGACAAACTAGTTCTTTAATTTTACGGTTGTGTTCTTCAAATATTGGAACAAGCATTCGCTCGCGTTCTTTTACTCCAGTAATTTCATTTTTGAAATTATCAAAAGTTATTGGAACTTGTTTCATGAAAAGTTTTTTCTCAGTTTCATAAATAATAGCCCTCAACATTTCAAGATGACTATTTATTATTCTGGCTTCTTCCGAGTTGCCTTTCATTTTAGACATCTCTGATGACCATTTGTCTGGAAAAACAAATTTGCCTGTACTGCTTTCTAATCTTTTCCCATCAATAGTTATTCTTTGGAAAATTGGTGCTAAGCCTTGAGTATTGGCTTTGGCTCTTTTTACGTAAAAAAGAATTGTGATTGTAGTGTTCATGGTGGTGACCCTTTTAATTAGTAATTAATTTAAATTTATTACCAACACAAAACAAGATGTTTATTATTTGAACTCCTTGTTTATAAAGGGTTACAAGAGATAGGGGTACCTATTTTGAACAAGTTTAAAAGTACCCCGAATTGTACTCCTTCAGTATGGGAAACTATGAATAATTTGAATAGGGGTAGAATTAAAAAACCCTCTAAATCATACGATTTAAAGGGTTTTGATTAGGTTTTTTAGAAAACCAGCGGAGAAAGAGGGACTGCAATTTACCAAACTTACAAAAATCAAAAAATCCTATTTATATACAAAGTGTCAATAAAATCAATACTTAACAAGGTTTTTAAAAATATTCTCTTTGGATAATTTGGGATAATATTGGATGTTTTTTAGTAAATGTGGGCTAAATGTGGACTAGATTTTGTATCTTTATGGAACATAAAAAGGCAAAAATATGGCAGCAATTTATCTACTTCTACAAAGCAAAAAAAATCCAGCAGTGATTTATGTTCGGTTGCGTGATGGCAGAACTCTCGACATCAAAGCAAAAACAAATTATCATATTGATCCAATTAATTGGGATGAGGAAGAACAGCGACCAACAAAGAAAGCTATGAAGTTAATCGACTTCGCGAACCTGGACACAGATTTGGCAACGTTGAGAACTGACCTTTTAAAAGAATACAACAAAAGTAAGGGAGTTAAAGTTGTTGATGCCTTATGGCTTAAAGATTTTGTAAACCCACCACAAGTTGGAGAAAAGCATCCAGATAAGCTCGTGGACTACATAGACACGTTTATAGAGTTCAAAAGACGTGATGTTAAAAATACTACCATTGTTAAATGCAATGTCATAAAACACCTCCTAGAGCGTTACCAGAAGTATACAAAGACAACCTTATACGTTCGTGATATAGATACTAAATTCAAAATGGATTTCGAGAAATATTGTATTAGTGTTGGTTATGCTCCGAACACCACAGCAAGAAACATTCGTTTTATCAAGACCTTTTGCAAACACGCCAAAGCAAACGGAGTTGAAACCCATTATCAATTGGATAGTATCAAGGCTAAGTATTATAAAGTGGAGAGCATCTATTTAACCCCACAAGAAATTGAAAGTATAGAGAAAATTGAAGCGAGTAAATTAACAGATGGTTTAGAAAATGCTCGTGACTGGTTATTAATAAGCTGCTATTGCGGCCAAAGAGTTTCTGATTTTTTACGTTTTGATAAATCGATGATTAGATACGAGAAAAACAAATCCGGAGAACTAAAACCATTAATCGAATTTACACAGGTTAAAACCGAAAAAATAATGACAATTCCATTGCACTCAAAAATAATGGAAATACTCAATAAATACAATGGTGACTTTCCAAGAAAGATTTCAGACCAACGATATAACGAACACATCAAGAAAGTTTGTAAAGCAGCTAAAATCGAAGAGTTAATTAATGGAGTTAAATTTGATCCTCTCACAAAAAAGAAAGTAGAAAAGCTTTATGAAAAATGTGAATTAGTATCTTCGCATATTGGCAGACGTTCTTTTGCTTCAAATAATTACGGTATTATACCAACTTCCTTTCTAATGTACATAACAGGTCATACCACAGAAGGGATGTTCTTAACTTACATTGGCAAGAGCAACAAGGATATTGCAATGGAGCTAACGAATTATTTTTAATGATTTATGATTTAATGTTTTTATAAGCTGATGGTAAACTTTCAAAACAAAAAAATATTTTATACTCTCAAAGAGTATCAAAACAACTACAATATTTTACTTAACAATTACCTTAAACAACACGAGGATTTCGATGAATTGATGTTTCTTGAAATTGAAATGCAGTTTTACAGTATGTGTTATGACAACTCAAACCTAATTCTTATTGATATAGGTTATGGTCCACAATATAGTGTTAACGGGGGGCATTGCGAAATATTAATCCCAGAAATATACGATGCAATTTCATTGAAAGATGGATTTGATTTCGAGTTAAGCACAAAATATAATTCTTCATTTCATAAAATTCTACTGTTTTTAATAGATAAAAAAAAGAAAGCTGATATTGTTAGTGACAATTTATTTTCCGTTGTCAACAATAATCTTTTAATTTCCGATGAATTCAACGAAAATTTAAATAATGATCCTTTACATAATCCAGAAAACGAATATCAGATTTTAAAATCAAAGTTTAAAGAAGACTATCAATCAAAAACAGCGTCAATAAAAGATGAAGACGACCTTTTTATGCACGACTTTGATTTTGACTTCAAAGAATGGGAAACCGCTCAAAAAAAGGAAATAAACAACTCTTTTTTAAAATTAATAAAAGAATTAAACCAAAACAAAATATTCTTTTTTGGATGCTCTTTTGATAATTATAAGCATAATTTCGATAAGCGTTTAAAAGAATTTTTAGAATATTATGTTGATGCCAGTGAGTATGACTTTATAGAAGATGAATTGAAATTTTTAGAGAACATTTTATTGGACTTGCAAGACCCAGAAGGGGCATTTGATGGCTTTTCTCAATCGGGATATGATAATTTCAATAAAGCTTATGAATTTGTTTCTATAATTGGATATAAGCAGTACTTTTTTTCTCATAATAAAAAAGAAGCTTTTCTTAACGAGAAGAGGGGTGATTTGATACAATTAGAGAGGATGAAGGAAAATATTCCTGCCAATAATCACATAGAAGAAGTAGCAATAGAAAAACCTAAAACATTTGAATTAAGCAAAAAATTAAAAAAACAAATAAGGTTTTTTAAAATTAGTGAAAGTGAACAAAAAGAGTTCGATAGATTGGACGCAGAAATTGAGGAAAACAAAAAAAACGGGATAATAAAAAACATTGATACTGAAAACACTGAATTCAAAAAAGGAAAAAAAACACCTGAAAAATGGTATGCCCTACTTTATTTGTTGGAATTAAAAGCGACAAATACAAAACCACCAACAAATTACGAAGGAAGCTTTATCAAATCGGAAATTGAAGAAATTGGCAAAAAAAGAACAGGTACTACTGGACAAAGTTTTTACCGTGAGTGTCTTAAAATAAATGACATTATAAATAATAACAGCTTAATAGAAAGGAGTTTTGGTAAAGATTGGAAACAGAAAATTATCGACATTTCTACAAATAATGAATTGATTATTTCTTATTTAAGCTCCTTTAATTAATACCTAGGTATTTTCTAGGTACATCAAGGTACATACCTCAAAAATACCCCTTAAAATACCTCATTTCATTTGCCCTGTATAACATTAAAAAATACAGGACTTATGCAAACAAATGCAATCTTACTCGAAACCCTAACAGTTGAACAACTTCAACAACTGATAGGAACATCCGTTAGAAACGGAATTCAAGAATTTCAAAAAGAAATTCAAACAAAGGACAATTCCGAAGAATTACTCTCCAGGGATGAAACCTGCAAATTTCTCAAAATCGACAGCAGCACACTTTGGGCGTGGACCAATAATGGCAAAGTCAAAGCCTACGGCATAGGTGCGCGCCGTTATTACAAAAGAAGCGAGTTGATGGAATGTCTAACCTTATTAAAAAAATAAGAAATGGACAACTTCTATGACCAAGCCGAAAAAGTGCTAAACCGAATTGACGAACAAGTCACTTTGATTGTAGCAAATATGAAAATGGGAGGAATTTTAGATCCCGAAAACATCATCTTCAATAGTCGTGAAATTATGAAAGTGATGGATGTGAGTAAAAGAACCTTGCAAGAATGGAGAGATAAAAACACCATTGGTTTTGCTAAAGTAAACGGCAAATTCTACTATAAACTATCTGATATTCAAAACCTAATTAACGAAAATTATACCCCAAAGAAATAATGGAACAGATAGTAAACAACAAACTGATGGTCAGTGTATATCAAGAATTCAAAACAAAATTGGGAGATAGAAATCTTTTAGAAATTCTACAAGAAATAAAATCTGATAAATACCAAAGTGAAATTAATTCAATCCGATATGCTTTGCATAAAGGAGATGAAACAAAAGCCGAAGAAATTAAAAGCGGATTAATCGCATTTACAACTTCTGGGACTTTTGGCGCGAGCAGAACAAAGGCAAACATAAACACCTATTCTCAAATAATA
>CAMAWK010000012.1 GCA_945861915.1 Flavobacterium psychrophilum
TGAAGAACAATTATCAGTTGAACCATTATCTATTTGACTTGGCGTAATTACAACATTACCCGTACCATCTAAACTCACCGTAATATCTTGCGTAATCTCAGTAGGCGCAGTAACATCATCTAATGTTATAGTAAAAGATTCTGAAGAAACATTTCCGTAATCATCAACAGCTGACAATACAATTAGTTGCGTTGTACCATCATTCGATAATATCGTACCAACAGCTGGAGATTGTATTACAACAACACCTCCACAATCATCTGTAGCCGTAATTAAACCTGTATAATCCGGAACAGTAAATTCGCAACCAGCAGTAGCGCTAATATTTTCTACAATGTTAGGCAAAGGTAAAGTTGTACTTATAATTGGATCAGTTACATCCTCGAAAGTTACTGTAAACGTGGTAGAAGTCGACAAATTTGGCGTCGGCACCCCCACATCAGAGACAGTTAACGTAATCGTAACAATTCCAGACGTGACTGAATCAGGCGTTACATTAATTGCTCGCAAAATACCAGTTGGATCTTGTGAATAAGTAAAGGTAACGTCAGGACCACCTGGATTACCAAGAAGGTCGGTTTTTGTAAAAGTAGCGTCCACTACCAAAAAAGGAGCAGGAGTATTAATATCCGTCACCTGATACTGAATGTTCGCGGCTACATAACCTGGACAATCTATCCTGTTAAGAGGCGGAACTTGGTAAACCGGCGCTGTATTCTGACCGTTAATCGTATTAAAAAATACGGATAGAATACCCATAAATAATAATAATTTTAATTTCATAATTATAGTTTTTAAATTTTAAGCAAATGAACAATAAATATTTATAATAAACAAGCTAAAAAACTTAAAAAATCGATGAAATGCAAATTTTAACCTATAAAATACCTTAAATTTTAATAAATTTATGAATAAACTATTACTAAAATACTCATTATCAATATTTTAATATGTTAAATGGTGTTAAAAACTATTTTGTTAGTTTTTATTTATTTAATATAACTATTTAACATCCAGATTTATAAGTAAAAATAAGAATAAATAGAAATTTTAGATTTTTAATTGAACAACCAACTATATTCTATCATAGATCTTATATAGTGCTTTACGCTAAATAAAAAAACCAAAAGAATTTCTAAAAATAGAGATATAGTATCTTTCTAAATTATATTTAAAAAAAAGATTTTCTAAGGGTAATTTATATAGGTATAATTTTTTTGATATAAATGATAAAAAAATCGGCTCGAAACAAAAACAATAAATCGATTTACATTAATAAAATTTATATTTGCAGAATTCAATTGAAATCACTTTTTGGATTCAACAAAATTAATGCTAATGAACTATTTCTCTTCTGATTTTAAATTGGGGATTCTTGGTGGCGGACAATTAGGCAAAATGCTTTTGTTCGAAACCCGTAAATTCGACATTCAAACCTATGTTTTAGATCCAAGCGATGAAGCTCCGTGTAAAATTGCTTGTAACCAATTCTTTCAAGGAAGTTTGATGGATTTTGATACCGTATATAATTTCGGAAAAAAGGTGGATGTTTTGACTTTCGAAATTGAACTAGTCAATCTTGAGGCCATGAAAAAACTTGAAAACGAGGGTTTAAAAGTGTTTCCCTCTCCCAAAACCTTACAATTGATTCAAAATAAAGGAATTCAAAAAGAGTTTTATGTCAAAAATGGAATTCCGACAGCTCCTTTTCAAAAATTTTCTAATTTAGAAAATCTCAAATCTGCAATCTGCAATCTAAAATCTAAAATCAGCCTGCCTTTTATATGGAAATGCACCGAATTTGGATATGATGGCAACGGAGTAAAAGTGGTACGAGCCATCGAGGATTTAGATAATTTACCGAATGTTGAATGCATAGCCGAAGAAATGATTGCTTTCAAGAACGAGTTGGCTGTTATTGTTTGTCGCAATCCATCGGGCGAAGTAAAAACATACCCCGTGGTCGAAATGGAATTTCACCCCGAAGCGAATCAAGTAGAATATGTACTTTGTCCCGCTAGAATTGACGAAAAAGTAGCTCAAAAAGCACAAGAAATAGCATTAAAAGTTTCTGCAACATTTAATCATGTGGGGCTTCTAGCTGTTGAAATGTTTCAAACCAACGATGATGAAATATTAGTAAATGAAGTAGCACCTCGCCCACACAATTCAGGTCATTACAGTATTGAAGCAAGTTACACTTCGCAATTTGAGAATCATTTAAGAGCCATTTTAGATTTACCTCTTGGAAATTGCGACAGTAAAGTAGCCGGAATTATGGTTAACTTGGTAGGTGAAGACGGTTTTTCTGGAAATGTAATCTATAAAAACATCGAAACTATTTTAGGTTGGAACGGTGTAACACCTCATATTTACGGAAAAAAAGAAACAAGACCGTTCCGAAAAATGGGACACGTGACCATTGTGAATGAAGACATTGCAATAGCACGAAAAATTGCTGAAGATGTGAAGAAAACAATTAGAGTAATTTCTAAATAATAAAAAGATTAAATGATTAAAAGATTAAAAGAAGGTAAAATTACAGCCTACTATTTTTGACTAAATCTTTAAATTATTTAATTTTAAAATCTTTAAATAAATAAAATGAAAGTAGCCATCATCATGGGAAGCATATCTGATATGCCCGTAATGCAAGAAGCCATCGACATCCTCAAAGGATTTGATATAGAAACCGAAGTCGATATTGTATCGGCACATCGCACACCCGAAAAATTGTTTGATTTTAGCAAAAATGCTCACAATCGCGGTATATCGGTAATTATTGCTGGAGCAGGCGGAGCGGCGCATTTGCCGGGAATGGTAGCCTCTATGAGTCCACTGCCTGTAATTGGCGTACCCGTAAAATCGAGTAATTCTATTGATGGTTGGGATTCAGTTTTGTCTATTTTACAAATGCCAGGGGGAGTTCCTGTGGCGACTGTAGCTCTAAACGGAGCCAAAAACGCTGGGATTCTAGCCGCGCAAATTATCGCGACTTCAGACAAATGCGTTTTAGACAAAATAATGCTTTACAAAGAAGGTTTGAAAGAAAGCGTGAACAAATCATCCGAAGGCTTAAAAGGCAAATAAATCAATACCCTTTTCAGTTTATTTGTAGCTTTTTCCAGCTATTCGTTACAATCTTTTCTTTTTTAAAGAAAAAAGAAAAGGATTTCCACTGCTATCGGGGCTAGAATATCAATAAATTCGAGTACTTCCTGCATTGTTTTTTTTTAAACCCTGTTGGTCTGTTTTCAAAATCAAAATTACTTTTTAATCCCTACAAGGTTTAAAAAAACCTTGTAGGAAAACGAACAAATAATGAACTTACTCACAAAACATTTCGAAACCAAACACAACACAGCACCATTTTCTCAGATTCAACTCTCAGATTATCAACCTGCTTTTATTCAAACGATTGCAGATGCAAAAGCTGAAATTGAAACTATCATAAAAAATCCTGAGGCTCCAACTTTTGAGAATACAATTGAAGCTTTGGAGTTTTCAGGTGAATCTTTAGACCGTTTGTCATCAATATTTTTTAATCTAAATTCCGCAGAAACTAGTGACGAAATGCAAAAAATCGCTCAAGAAGTATCGCCTCTTTTAACAGAATTTAGCAACGATATTACTTTAAATATTGACTTATTCAACAGAATTAAAGCCGTTTACGAACAAAAAGATCAATTAAATTTATCAACCGAACAAGCTACATTATTAGATAAAAAATTCAAAGGGTTTTCTAGAAATGGAGCGTTGCTCAATGAAGAAGATAAATTGAAATTGCGTGAAATTGATACCGAACTCGCCAAATTGAAGCTCACTTTTAGCGAAAATGTTTTAGCCGAAACCAATAATTATCAGCTGCACATCACAAACGAAAGTGATCTCAAAGGACTTCCCGAAGGAGCAATTGAAGCCGCAAAAGGATTAGCAAAAAGCAAGGATTTAGAAGGCTGGATTTTTACGCTGGATTACCCAAGTTATATTCCGTTTGTTACCTATGCCGACAATCGCGAATTGCGAAAAGAAATAACGATTGCCGCAGGCAAAAAAGCGTTTCAAAACAACGAATTCGATAATCAAGAAATCACGCTGAAAATAGCCAAATTGCGCCACGAAAGAGCGAATTTATTGGGTTACGAAACTCATTCCCATTTCGTTTTAGAAGAACGAATGGCGCAAAACCCAGAAACGGTTCAGTCATTTTTGACTGATTTACTAACCAAAGCTAAACCAGCAGCCGAGAGAGAATTTGCCGAATTACAGACTTTTGCAAACGAACTCGACGGAATTGACCAACTTGAAAAATGGGATGGAGCCTATTATTCTGAAAAATTGAAGCAAAGATTATTCAATTTGGATGACGAATTGTTAAAACCTTATTTTCAGTTGGAAAACGTGTTAAATGGCGCTTTTACAGTTGCCAATAAATTATTCGGATTGACTTTTACCGAAATTTTTGATATTGACAAATACCACGAGGAAGTTATAACCTACCAAGTAAAAGACGAATTCGGAGAATTGGTGACTATTTTCTACGCCGATTTCTTCCCACGAAAAGGCAAACGAAATGGTGCTTGGATGACCAGTTTTAAATCGCAATCAATTAAAAATGGCGTAAACGAACGCCCGCATGTTTCAAACGTGTGCAATTTTACCAAACCAACTGAAACTAAACCGTCATTATTGACATTCAATGAAGTAACGACCTTATTTCACGAATTTGGTCACGGCTTGCATGGCATGTTAGCCAACACAACCTATCCAAGTTTGTCGGGAACATCGGTTGCTTGGGATTTTGTTGAATTACCAAGCCAAATCATGGAAAATTGGTGCTACGAACCCGAAGCGTTAGCTTTGTTTGCCAAACATTATGAAACGGGCGAAATTATTCCGCAAGAATATGTTGAAAAAATTAAGGAAAGCGCTAGTTTTCAAGAAGGAATGGCAACACTTCGTCAGATCAGTTTTGGGTTGTTAGACATGGGGTTTCATAGCAACAATCCAACTGCAATTACAGATATAAAATCGTTTGAAAAATCGGCTTTTGAAAACACTTCTTTTTTTCCTGATGTAGCCGAAAATTGCATGTCGGTTTCCTTCTCTCATATTTTTGCAGGAGGTTATTCTTCAGGATATTACAGCTACAAATGGGCTGAAGTTTTAGATGCAGATGCTTTTGCTTATTTTCAAGAAAAAGGTATTTTCAATAAAGAAGTAGCGACAAAATTCAAGGAAAATATTCTCTCAAAAGGCGGCACTGAATTACCGATGGAATTGTATAAACGCTTTAGCGGACAAGAACCAAAAGTGGATGCTTTATTGAAGAGAGCGGGGTTGGTTTAGATTAGAATAATTTTTGAAAAGATACTAAAAAAAGACTCTTTGGTATATTTTCTAAAATAAGCTTTCATTTTTTTTCTGAAAGTAAAAACAATAAAGCACAATGAAAAAATTGAACTTTGGAAACTTAGCTATAATTATCTCGCTAATCATTAGCTTATTATTGAGTCAATTTAATTCTAATTTTGTCATGATACCATTTATTCTTGGTTTATATATATTGCCATTGTATCAATTACTAATAGGATTAATTTGGCTTGGCGATACGAAAGAAAATAAAAAAATTAAATACTACTTCTTAGGTGTTTTGAGCTATTTTCTTCTAATGTTTTGCTTTTCATCACTACATAATATTCTTGATAATCAAAAATTAATTGAAAATATAGTATCAATATTTGGAATTTCAATACCAATTATACTCGCCCTATATTTTACTTACATACTTAATCAATATGCCCGAGAGAAAAATCAATAGATTGTTGTACAAAGGGATTCACCAATTTTAGCTCCTATTGGAGGCTAACACACATTAATATTTTAAAAAAAATAAAATTATTAACCACCACAAAATCGGTACGCTCTCCACCCAAAAGGAAGTATAGTATTTAGTTCTTTTTAAGTCAGCAAAATGAATAGATAGAATCGTAATCATCGCAATTGGCAATACCAAAAAGTTAGGATTTGATTTTAAAAACTCTAAAATCATAAAAGGAAGTATCAATAGAATTCCAAATAACTTAACAGCATCAATACCATATAATTGAGGTAGGGTATTCAGGGAAGTATCATCTGTTTTGCTATCCATAATTTCAAACGGAATGAGCAAACTCGTTAGTAGTAAAAAACGTTGAATGAAACTGATATAAAATTCAGAGGGAAACCATTTTTGGCATTGAAAAGGAATATAAACTGTAATAAAAGTGACCGTAAAGCTCACCAAAAAAAGCTTTAACCAACCATATTTCCTCAAAAAAGGATATAATACAACAAAAACTCCCGAAACTATCAGTAGTATTTGAATAGAAAAATCTAAATGCCAAAACGAGATCAAAAAACAAATTCCAGCTAAAGCACATACAACTACAATAGCAAAATAGCGGTTCGAACGAAAAAAACCTTTTTTAAAAACGTCATAATATTTCAAAAAATTGTAGCCTAAAATTGTCCCAAAAAAAACAGTTGCTGAAAAATGGTTAATTGAAGATAACTGATTTGAAAAAATGGTGATTTTCATCAGACAATAAACTGCAAAAGCCACGTGAATACTAGATTCAATATAAAAATCGACTATTTTTTTTAGGAAACGCATTGAGCAAAAATAACCAAACTGTTAATAAGTACCCATTTTAGTTGAAAGATTAATACAAATCAAACAATTGTTCAGTCTTCATTTCTTCAATTTATATTTAAATTTGCACTTTGAAAAAATCATATTTTTTTACCGTTACATGAAAACAGATGCTTTTGCTTTAAGACATATTGGCCCGAGAGAAAATGAAATACAGCAGATGCTGCAAACCATAGATGTCGAGTCTATCGATCAACTGCTATATGAAACTATTCCAGATTCTATTCGTTTACAAGAACCTTTAGTTTTGGATGCTCCGATGACAGAATACGAGTATCTCAATCACATCACAAAGCTGGGTGCAAAAAACAAAATGTTTCAGTCCTACATCGGTTTGGGATACAATCAAGCGATTGTACCTGCCGTAATTCAAAGAAATATACTCGAAAATCCGGGTTGGTACACTGCCTACACGCCGTATCAAGCCGAAATTGCCCAAGGTCGTTTAGAAGCGATTTTGAATTTCCAAACCATGGTTATTGAGTTAACAGGAATGGAAATTGCCAATGCCTCTTTGCTTGACGAAGCAACAGCTGCTGCGGAAGCCATGGCATTGTTATTTGATGTTCGAACGCGTGAGCAAAAGAAAAACAACATTTGTAAATTCTTCGTTTCAGAAGAAATTTTTCCTCAAACGCTATCAGTTTTACAAACCCGCTCTACTCCTATTGGCGTGGAATTAGTAGTTGGCAACCATGAAACTTTTGATTTTTCATCTGATTTCTTTGGAGCCGTTCTTCAATATCCGGGCAAGTTTGGTCAAGTAAATGATTACAATGATTTTATAGCCAAAGCAAGCCAAAACGAAATAAAAGTAGCCGTAGCTGCCAATATTTTGAGTTTGACTTTGCTAACGCCTCCCGGCGAAATGGGAGCAGCAGTCGTTTTTGGAACTACACAACGCTTCGGAATTCCGTTGGGTTATGGTGGGCCACATGCGGCTTATTTCGCCACCAAAGACGAATACAAACGCAGTATGCCAGGTCGAATTATTGGTGTGACTGTAGATACTGACGGGAATCGTGCCTTGCGAATGGCTTTACAAACTCGGGAGCAACACATCAAACGAGACAAAGCAACCTCTAACATTTGCACAGCACAAGTTTTATTGTCGGTTATGGCAGGAATGTATGCCGTATATCATGGCCCAAAAGGCTTGAAATATATTGCTAATAAAGTCCATTCGATGGCGGTAACGCTAGAAGATGCCTTAAATAAACTAGGTGTTTACCAAACCAATACTGCTTTTTTTGATACAATCGTAGTAAAAGCGGATGCTTCAAAAGTACGCGCCATTGCCGAACAAAACGAAATTAATTTTTATTACATAGATGAACATACCATATCCATTTCTTTAAATGAAACTACTTCATTGGATGATATTAATAAAATCGTAGTTGTTTTTGCATCTTCAAATAATACCCAATCAACCACAATTGAAGTCTCAACAGAAACGATTCATTTTCCTGAAAACTTAAAAAGAACATCATCCTTTTTGGAACACGAAGTATTCAATAAATACCATTCGGAAACCGCTTTGATGCGTTATATCAAAACCTTAGAGCGTAAAGATTTAGCTCTAAATCATTCTATGATTTCACTAGGTTCTTGTACCATGAAACTGAATGCCGCTGCCGAAATGTTGCCTTTGAGTAATCCGATGTGGAACAACATTCATCCTTTTGCACCCTTAGACCAAGCGCAAGGCTATCAAGAAATGTTACAAAAATTAGAACAACAACTCAACGTAATCACTGGTTTTGCTGGAACTACTTTACAACCCAATTCAGGAGCACAAGGTGAATATGCAGGACTAATGGTTATTCGTGCGTATCATCAATCACGAGGCGATTTTCATAGAAACATTGCTTTAATTCCGTCATCGGCACACGGCACTAATCCCGCATCTGCTGCGATGGCTGGAATGCAAGTAGTCGTGACCAAAACACTCGAAAACGGAAATATAGATGTTGATGATTTACGTGAAAAAGCCATTTTACACGCCGACAATTTATCTTGTTTGATGGTTACGTATCCGTCGACGCATGGCGTTTTTGAAAGTTCGATTAAAGAAATCACACAACTTATTCACGATAACGGAGGTCAAGTTTATATGGATGGTGCCAATATGAATGCTCAAGTGGGTTTGACCAATCCTGCTACTATCGGTGCAGATGTTTGCCATTTAAACTTGCATAAAACATTTGCCATTCCGCACGGAGGTGGCGGTCCAGGTGTGGGTCCTATTTGTGTTGCACCACAATTAGTGCCGTTTTTGCCGACCAATCCAATTATTGAAACTGGGGGTACAAATGCGATTACCGCCATTTCAGCTGCACCTTGGGGATCGGCTTTAGTTTGCTTGATTTCGTATGGTTACATCTCGATGTTGGGAGCTGAAGGCGTTACCGAAGCTACAAAAATGGCGATTTTAAATGCCAACTATATCAAAGAAAAACTAAGCGGTCATTACGACACTCTATATTCTGGAGAAATGGGTAGAGCGGCTCACGAAATGATTTTAGAATGTCGCCCTTTCAAACAAAAAGGCATTGAAGTTACCGATATTGCCAAACGATTGATGGATTATGGTTTTCATGCTCCTACCGTTTCGTTTCCGGTGGCAGGAACTTTGATGATTGAACCAACTGAAAGTGAAAATCTAGAAGAATTAGACCGTTTTTGCGATGCGATGATTTCGATTCGAAAAGAAATTGAAGCTGCGACTATCGAAGACAAAAACAATGTTTTGAAAAATTCGCCTCATACTTTAGGAATGTTAACTGCCGAAGTTTGGAATTTTCCTTACTCTAGAGAACAAGCGGCATTTCCATTAGACTATATCTCCGAAAATAAATTTTGGCCTACAGTTCGTAGAGCCGATGATGCGTATGGCGACCGAAATTTAGTGTGTAGTTGCGCTCCGATTGAGGCGTATATGGAGAGTTAGTCTTTTGAAATTTTTACAGTATAAATAAATTTTAACATTTACAAAATGTTGTTAATTTTTATAATTTTTTTCTTATTTTTATAAAAAATTAATTTTAATTTTGAGTTTTACCTTATTCTTTATCATAAGAATTAATTGAAAAAAGAATGAAATATTTTGTCTATATTATTTTTTTATTACTACTGAGTACACATTCCTACTCACAAAAAGAGATTATTAAGAATGGACAAAAAATTAATAAACTTGATAAGAAAAACAAAAAACAAGGAAGTTGGTTCTTTTTTGAACGATCAGGAGACTTAGCCTTATCCTGCTATTATGAAAATGATTCCATCATCAAACCGATGGTATTTTATAACAAGAATGATAGCATATTTGTTAGATACCCGAAAGTAAATAATGAAGAGATTTTTTTGCTAAAATCAAATAATAAATGGATTATTGGAAACTTAATAACCGAAAAAGCGGATTCCACTTCTATTGAAATTTTGGGTAAATACAAAAAAATAGATAACAATACATTCGATATTGAGGAAGATTCTTTAATCTCAAATTCGCCCATCATTGCTAAAGAAATTGAATTTTGGTCAAATAAAGAAATTCAACCTTTATATATGTTTGACAATGAAGAATTAAGAAATTTTGAATTCAGACAGTTTAGTTCTACCAATACTCTTTTTAATAAAAAATTTTATGTAGATGTTGTTTTAAGTGAATCAGGAAAAGTTGAATCAATTGATTTGCCACGAAAGACCAATCATTTATCACCACACGAAGAGAGTGAATTAAGCTATATGTATTCACAAATGGAACGTTGGCAGCCTCTTTTTTCAAAAAACAAAACATATAAATGTACTTTGAATTTAAATACTGGTTCTTCAGTAAAACCATTATTAGGTACTGGTAACTAATCAAAATGAACGATATTCAAAACCAAAAAGATTTATATTTATTAGTAGACGAATTTTATAAAAAACTACTGGCCGACAATGCTATTAGCTATGTTTTTACCGATGTTGTAAAAATAAAAATCGAGGAACACTTGCCTATTTTAGTTACTTTTTGGTCTCAAGCCATTTTAGGAACTGGTGGATACACGAATAACCTGACTGATATTCATCTAAATATCAACAAAATAGAAAAATTAACCCCTGAATTATTCAAAATTTGGCTACATCATTTTTACCAATCAGTTGATAAAAATTTTGCTGGTGAAAACGCTGAAAAAATTAAAACCCAAGCGCTGAATATTGCAACCGTCATGCAAATTAAAATTGCGCAACAAGCCAATTAACTACAACAATAAAAAAATAGTGAACTATTTTGAAAAATCATATGCGTGCATATAAAAAATTTAACTATATTTATTTTTTAAGGTTAAAATAGTCCAATTATGGAAAAAAATCCAAACAGAATAAAGATTTCAGGTATTGGAAGTTACATCCCTGAACAATCTATAGACAATACCGATTTCGAGAAACATGAATTTTTAAATGATGATGGCTCTGCTTTTGGTCATCCAAACGAAGTGGTTATTGGTAAATTCAAAAGCATCACCGGCATCCAAAAAAGACGCTATGCCAGTCCAGATCAAACAACCTCAGATTTGGCATATTTAGCTTCCAAAAAAGCAATAGAAAACGCCGCTATCGACCCGGAAGCAATTGATTATATCATCTTTGCACATAATTTTGGAGATGTAAAATACGGTACGATTCAATCGGATATGATTCCGAGTTTAGCCACAAGAGTCAAAAACAAATTAGGCATAAAAAACCCAAAATGTGTGGGTTACGACATCATTTTTGGCTGTCCTGGCTGGATAGAAGGCGTGTTGCAAGCAAATGCTTTTATCAAATCGGGCATGGCAAAATGCTGTTTGGTCATTGGAGCCGAAACGCTTTCTAGAATTACCGATCCTCATGACAGAGATTCTATGATATATTCAGACGGAGCTGGAGCAACCATCGTTGAAGGTTCTAACGACGAAACAGGACTGTTAGCCTACGAAAGTGCTACTTTTGCACTGGACGAAGCAGGGTATTTATTTTTCGGAAAATCCTACAACCCAACATTAGATCCTGATACCAAATACATCAAAATGTTTGGTAGAAAAATATATGAATTTGCCTTAGTCGAAGTGCCTTTGGCTATGAAAAGCTGTTTAGACAAAAGCGGCATTGCTATTGACGAGGTAAAAAAAATCTTGATTCATCAAGCGAATGAAAAAATGGATGAGGCCATCATCAATCGTTTTTATAAACTATTCGACAAAGAAGTCCCGAAAGACATTATGCCCATGAGCATTCACGAATTAGGTAATAGTAGTGTGGCAACAGTCCCTACCTTACTGGATTTACTACTTCAAGGAAAAATCGAAAATCAGGAATTACACAAGGGAGATGTGGTTATATTTGCTTCTGTTGGTGCAGGAATGAACATCAATGCTTTTGTGTATCGGTATTAGAAAAATTAAAAGTTTAAAAGTTTAAGATTTAAAGTTATGAAAATGTAAATTTTAAACCTTACATTTTAAACCCAAAACAAAAATTAATGTACGAAAAAACATTTCCCAATAAAAGGTTCAGATACACCTTAGATTTTTTAAAGAAACATATTTCAACTTCTGAAACAGTTTTAGATTTGGGTGTTCCAAATCCGTTTTCAAAAATAATGATCGATAATGGATTCACAGTTTTAAATACTATTGGAGAAGACATTGATGTAGATCAAACGGCCTTAAAAGTGGAAGAATATGAAGTGGTAACGGCATTCGAAATTTTTGAACATTTACTGAATCCCTACACTGTTTTAATGGAAATTAAATCTAAAAAAATACTGATATCCATACCATTGCGGTTGTGGTTTTCTCCTGCTTATCGTAGCAAAACCGATATGTGGGATCGTCATTATCACGAATTTGAAGATTGGCAATTGGATTGGTTACTAGAAAAAACAGGTTGGAAAATTATCGACAGACAAAAATTTACGCATCCTGTAAAAAAAATTGGTTTTCGCCCACTCTTGCGTTTATTTACGCCAAGATATTATTTGGTTTATGCTGAAAAAGTTGGAAGTTAGAAGAAGGAAGTTGGAACCAGCTAAAACTTAAAAATGCAACTTTGCAAGAAATGAATTATTACATTATTATTCCCGCTTACAACGAAGAAGCCTTTATTGGTTTGACTTTAAAATCTTTAGTCTCGCAAACAATTTTACCAAAAAAAATCGTGGTAGTTGATGACAATTCCACCGATAGAACTGTAGAAATTGTTACGGCTTTCGCCAAAGAAAATCCATTTATTAGTTTGGTTCATAAAACTTCGGATGCAGTGCATTTGCCCGGAAGCAAAGTCATACAAGCCTTTCAGACAGGTTTTGAAACCTTAGACGAAAATTATGATATTATTGCAAAACTAGATGCTGATTTAATTTTTCCTCCCAATTATTTCGAAACCATTATTCAACATTTTCAATCTGATTCCAAAATTGGTATGGTGGGTGGTTTTTGCTCTATCGAAAAAAATGGCACTTGGATTTTGGAAAATTTAACCGATAAAGATCATATTCGTGGCGCTTTAAAAGCATATAGAAAGGAAACATTTAAACAAATTGGAGGTTTAAAACCCGCTATGGGTTGGGATACCGTCGACGAATTGTTAGCTAAATTTAATGGTTGGAAAGTTGTAACTGATTCCTCATTAATGGTAAAACACCAAAAACCAACAGGAGCTAATTACGATAAAAAAGCTCGCTACAGACAAGGCGAAGCTTTTTATACTTTGGGTTATGGATTTTTTATAACCATTATTGCTTCGGCAAAACTGGCGATGTTGAAGAAAAAACCATTGCTATTTTTAGATTACATACAAGGTTTTTGGAAAGCTAAAAAAGAGAAAAGGCCTTTGTTAGTTACCAATGAACAAGCTCGATTTATAAGGAAATATCGTTGGCGAAAAATGAAAGACAAGCTAATTTAACTTGAATCTATTTAAAAAAACGAAACTCAATAATTATAACTCATAACTTATACCTATTTTCGCTAATATTTGTAAACTATGATGCTCATCCGTTACATATCTCAAATCGGAAAATACTTTTTGATGTGGAAAGAAATCTTCAACAAACCAACTAAATGGTCGGTGATGAAAGGTCTTATTTTCAAAGAAGTTGACGATTTGATTATTGGATCTCTTGGTATTGTAGCTTTTATTTCTTTTTTCGTTGGAGGAGTAGTCGCTATTCAAACTGCACTCAACTTAACAAGTCCTTTAATTCCAAAATATCTGATAGGTTTTGCCACAAGGCAATCTGTAATATTAGAATTTGCCCCCACTTTTATGTCTGTGATAATGGCCGGAAAAATGGGATCATTTATTACTTCTAGCATTGGAACTATGAGAGTTACCGAACAAATTGATGCTTTAGAAGTGATGGGAGTAAATTCGTTGAATTATTTAGTTTTTCCAAAAATAATTGCTGTGCTTTTGTATCCATTCGTAATTGGAATAAGTATGTTTTTGGGCATTTTTGGAGGTTGGGTCGCCGCCGTTTATGGTGGATTTGGATCAAGTGCAGAGTTTATCGGTGGAATTCAACAAGAATTTATTCCGTTTCATATCACTTATGCATTTATAAAAACATTCGTTTTTGCCTTGCTTTTGGCAACTATCCCCTCTTTTCATGGGTATTATATGAAAGGTGGCGCATTGGAAGTGGGAAAAGCTAGTACGGTTTCCTTTGTTTGGACTTCGGTTTCTATCATTTTGATGAATTATATTTTAACTCAATTACTTTTGACCTAATGATAGAAGTAAAAAACATAGAAAAATCATTCGGAGAAAACAAAGTTTTAAAAGGTGTTTCTGCACTTTTTGAATCAGGAAAAACAAATCTAATTATCGGTCAGAGTGGTTCGGGGAAAACTGTTTTATTAAAAAGTCTGCTAGGTATTCATGCTCCAGACACAGGAACAATTTCATTTGATGGAAGAATATATTCTGATTTAACTCCCGACGAAAAAAGAGAACTTAGAACCGAAATAGGAATGGTTTTTCAAGGAAGTGCTTTGTTTGACAGCATGACAGTTGCCGAAAACGTAGGTTTTCCACTTAAAATGTTTACCGAAAATTCGAAATCAGACAATCAAGACCGAGTCGATTTTGTGCTAAAAAGAGTTAATTTGATTGATGCTCATCATAAATTACCTTCCGAAATATCTGGTGGAATGCAAAAACGAGTAGCTATTGCTCGTGCCATCGTTAACAATCCAAAATATTTATTTTGTGACGAACCTAATTCTGGTTTAGATCCAAACACCGCTACTTTGATAGACAATTTAATCAAGGAAATCACCGAAGAATATAATATCACAACAGTAATTAATACGCATGATATGAATTCTGTGATGGAAATTGGAGAAAAAATTTTGTTCCTAAAAAACGGTGTTAAAGCATGGGAAGGAACAAAAAAAGAGATATTCAAAACCGATAATGAAGCAATTGTTGAGTTTGTTTATTCATCTAATTTATTCAAAAAAGTTCGTGAAGCCTTTCTGAAGTCTTAATTCTTTCATTTGTTTTCTTAAAAACAGACTTGAAAATTTCATTAAGTATACATTTTTTCTCTTTTTTTCCTCAAAAGTAAACTACCCGACAAAACAGATTTTATAGCTGTTATATTTTTGTGCCAACAAATCAAGATAACATTAAAATTTTAAAATCATGAAAAAAGTATTTTTAATCCTATTCATTACTTCATTATCCATTTCAACTTTTGCTCAGACGGCTGCCAAACGAGTAAAGGAATACAATTTAGAAAGTAAAGTAGCCATAAAAGGCTATGATCCTGTGGCCTATTTTACACAAAAAAAAGCAGTTAAAGGAAAATCAACTATCACTGTAACCCATGAAGGAGTTGTTTATCACTTCTCATCTCAAGCAAATAAGGAAACTTTTGTAAAAAGTCCAGCGAGTTACGAACCGCAATATGGTGGCTGGTGCTCGTATGCCATGGGAAATAACGGACCGAACGGAGAAAAAGTAGAAATTAATCCTGAAACATTCAAAATTGTAGATGGAAAATTGAACTTATTTTACAATGCCTATTTCAATAATACGTTGAAAAGTTGGAATAAAGACGAAGTAAACTTGAAGAAAAAAGCAGATGCAAATTGGAAAAAAATTATAAACTAACTTTAAAAAATAATATCATGAAAAAAATTATCACTTTTGCTTTTTTTGTTCTGCTTTTTTCAACACAGGTTGCAATAGCACAATGTTCAAGAACAGGAAACTTTATGCCCACAGACGTTCCTACAAAAGGTTCAGTAACCCTACTGTTTGATTCTGACGGAACTATAAAGATACAAATGGGGTCTGATTTCTTAACCTATACGGGTCCTGATCTTCATGTGGTTTTAAGTAAAACCGCAACTTATAATGCAACTACTAGTGTTACAATTAGTGGAGTTTTAACTCAAGCTCAAGCCTCTGGTGCTCAAACTTTTACAGTTACAAGTCCCAAAGTAAAAAATATAAATGATTATCAGTTTATTTTAATTCATTGTATTCGGTACAACCATCTTTTTGGTTATGCTGCATTAGGAAATTCAAGTGGAGCAGGTTGCGCTACATTAGCCACAGATAGTTTTGATTCTGACTACAATTCTATTAGTGTTTATCCAAATCCTACGAAAGATAAAGTAACATTTTCGGTACAAGATGAAGCAAATGTTAGTATTTATAATAATTTAGGTAGAAAAATAAGTAGTAACCAGCTTATTACAAAAGAAAATAATTCAGTATCATTAGATTATTTTTCAAAGGGAATTTATTTTGTAGAAATAACGTCAAATAATAAAAAAATTACAAAAAAAATAATTAAAAACTAAACATCAAAATCATGAAAAACCCTATTTTTATTTGGATTGTTAAACTCATAACAGTGGTAATACTAGTTCAAACTTTATTTTTTAAATTTACTGGAGCCGATGAAAGTGTGTTTATTTTTGAAACATTAGGTGTTGACCCTTATGGCAGAATAGGTTCGGGAGTGGTTGAATTGATTGCCTCAATTTTGATTCTAATTCCAAGAACAACTCTTTTAGGAGCACTTTTAGCACTAGGAACGATGGCTGGAGCTATTTTTTCACATATATTTGTGCTAGGAATTGTAGTAAAAGACGATGGAGGAACATTGTTTTCGTTAGCAATAATTACTCTTATTTGTTGTCTGATACTTGTTTATAATAATAGAAATAAAATTCCAGATTTAGTACGATTTAAAATATAACTATTTGATTTACAAGTTAATTAAAATTAATTCTAAAAAAATAACCGCTACATTTATGCTCATTCCAGCTGTTCGTAAAACCCTTCTTGAATTATCTGATTTAGTATCAAAATTGCCTCAAAGAGAGTACTGTTTGCCTTGCCATGATTTGAGTAATGCTACAATCGGAGAACATACAAGACATATTATTGAACTATTTCAATGTTTAGAAAATCAATACGAAAATGGCGTTATTAATTATGATAATCGCAAGAGAGATTATTTGATTCAGACGAACACTGATTTTGCTGTATCTTGTATTCAAGCTATTTTAAATCAAATAGATAAACCTAATAAAAACCTTCAATTACAACAAATTATTGATGGAGAATCGCTTTTTATCGAAAGTAATTATCATCGCGAATTGTTGTATAATTTGGAACATTGCATCCATCATCAGGCTTTGATAAAAGTGGCTATTATTCAATCTGCGACTATCGAAATTGATGAAAACTTTGGCGTTGCTCGTTCCACAATCGAATATAGAAAACAATGTGTACAGTAAGTTTTGTAAATTCTAATGGCAAAATTATCATCACATCCAATAGGGACGAAAAAATAATTCGACCAGAGGCTATTGAGCCCAAAACATACTTAATCAATTCCAAAAAAGTTTTGTTTCCAAAAGATCCAAAAGCTGGTGGAACTTGGTTTGCAGTTGATGAATATTCGAATATTCTTGTTTTGCTAAACGGTGCCGATGAAAAACACGATATGACCCAAAAATATGGCAAAAGCCGAGGCCTGATTGTATTAGAGATTATTGGGAGCGAATCGCCATTAAAATCTTGGGAAAGTATTGATTTAAATGCTATTGAACCCTTTACTTTAGTTCTTTTGGAAAATAGCCAATTGTATCAATTGAGATGGAATAGTGAAGTTAAAACAACTTTGAAATTAGACACCAATCAAAATCATATTTGGTCCTCTTCGACTTTATATCCTGCAGCAATTCGAGAAAAAAGAGCCAGTTGGTTTACTACATTCTTAGAAACTGAACCCGAAGTAAATGCCGAGGAATTGCTTCATTTTCATCGATATACCGAAACCGAAAATCAAGAAAACGGTTTGGTGATCAATCGAAATGACGAACTGAAAACGCTAAGCATCACTCAAGCCATTTTAAATCAAAATAAAGTAGCATTATTTCATTATGATTTAATAAATAAACACGATTTTAGCCATTCGTTTATTGTTATTTAAATCAAACTCTTTGAAACTATTTTTTCACAAACTTTTCCACTGGGAATATTGGCCTTTTTACCCACTTTATACGCCAATTATTATTCTTTGGATTTATTATTCTATCAAAGCTAAATCGATATTTTTCTTTAATGCGTGCAATCCGTCTATCAAAAATGGCGGTGGCATTATGGAATCCAAGAAAGCAATTTATGATATACTCCCAAAAGATTGCTACCCCAAAACAGAATTAATTCTAGAGTCAACTCCTTTTGAAGAAGTGTTAAAATCACTTGAATTTTCTGAAATCAAAATGCCTTTCATCGTAAAACCTGATATTGGCTTAAGAGGTTCTGCGGTTAAAAAAATTCATTCAATAGCCGAGTTAGAATTTTATCATCTTAAAGCAGATTTCGATTATTTACTGCAAAATTTAATTCCGTACGAAAATGAAGTGGGCATTTTTTATGTTCGTTTTCCTCACGAAAAGCAAGGAAAAATTACCGGAATCGTTGCCAAAGATTTTTTGATTGTAGAAGGCGATGGAATTTCGACCATCGAAAAATTACTCAAACAAAATCCTCGTTTTGAGTTGCAATTAAAAGCACTTAAAAAAGAATATGGCAATCAATTACTTGCTATTTTGCCTAAAGGTGAAAAACGAAATTTAGTTCCCTATGGCAATCATGCTCGTGGTGCCAAATTTTTAGATCACAGTCATTTAATTTCTCCAAATCTGACAAAAGTAATTGACGGGATTTGTGTTCAAATTCCTGAATTTTATTTCGGAAGACTAGATTTAATGTACCAAAATTGGTCAACATTAGAGCAAGGACAGTACTTTTCAATTGTTGAACTTAACGGAGCGGCTAGCGAACCGACTCATATTTATGACCCCAAACATTCTGTGTTTTTTGCTTGGAAAGAATTGGCTAGACATATCACCTACATGTACAATATAAGTGTCGAAAATCACAAACGTGGGTTTCCATATCTTTCTCACAAGGCAGGAATGGAACAATACCGCTTGCATTTAGAACAAAGTAAAAAGATAGTCGATTTTTGATTGTGGATTTGTTTTTAAAATTGAAATTGATTTTTGAAGTTGATTTTTGAAATTGAAATTGCCATTTAATTAGTGATAAACCTTAAAAACATATTCGTCGGATTTCTTATTAGTTTCATTGGATCCATTCCTTTGGGATATTTGAATGTTGTTGGGTTTGAAATTTTTAAACAACAAGGGCTTCAGCCCACCTTTGTTTACTTGTTTGGAGTGGTTATTATTGAATTTTTAGTGGTGTATTTCAGTTTGATATTCGCTAAAAAGCTGGCAGAAAACAAAAAACTAACTCGTTTTATAGAAGGTTTCTCAGTACTGTTTATGTTTATTTTGGCGGGAATTTTTTATTGTAGTTCCAATGCCAGCAATGGTTTTTCTAATACTTTTAGCTATTCCCCGTTTGTTTTAGGAATCGTTTTGAGTGGGCTCAATTTTATTCAAATTCCGTTTTGGACAGGTTGGAATGTCTATCTTTTAAACAGAAATTATATTGAAATTTCCAACACAACAAAGTATTTTTATGTCATAGGCACCACGCTTGGTACTTTTTCAGGAATGTTGGTTCTCATACTTTCACTTCATTATTTTGCTTCGAACGTCGATTTTATAGCAAAATATCTACTAAAAATTATTATTCCAGTTGTATTTCTATGTTTGGGAATTTTTCAAGGGATTCAATTTTATAAGAAGTATTTGAAATATAATTTTTGAATTGTTTTACTACATTTACAAAACAAAATTCATATATGAAAAACATCATCATTACAGGAACTTCCAGAGGAATTGGTTACGAATTAGCCTTACAATTTGCATCGGCTGGTCATCAGGTCTTGGCTATTTCTAGAACAATTCCTCAAGCACTTCTCAAAAACCCAAATATCACCAGCCTTTCGGTTGATTTATCAGACGAAAAGGAGATAAAAAAAGTAGAAAAAATGCTCGCTGAAAGCTGGGCAAAAGTCGATATTCTGATTCATAATGCAGGTAGCTTAGTTTTTAAACCTTTTGCCGAAACATCGCAAGAAGATTTTGAGAACATCTATAAAGTCAATGTTTTTGGCGTTGCTAATTTAACTCGTGTTTGTTTGCCTTTTTTACAAAAAGGAAGTCATGTAGTGACTATCAGTTCTATCGGAGGCATTCAAGGAAGTTTAAAATTTGCAGGATTGTCTGCTTATAGCTCGAGCAAAGGAGCGGTA
This sequence comes from Flavobacterium psychrophilum, assembly GCA_945861915.1. Classification (GTDB taxonomy): domain Bacteria; phylum Bacteroidota; class Bacteroidia; order Flavobacteriales; family Flavobacteriaceae; genus Flavobacterium; species Flavobacterium psychrophilum_E. Next base: position 20,421 of record CAMAWK010000012.1, read on the forward strand.
ATTACCTTGTCTGAACTTTTAGCAGAAGAATACAAAGAACAAGGAATTTCGTTCAATGTTTTGGCTCTTGGAGCGGTTCAAACTGAAATGTTAGAAGAAGCTTTTCCGGGTTATCAAGCACCGATATCGGCATTAGAAATGGCAAATTATATTTTTGATTTTGCCTTAACAGGTAATAAATATTACAACGGAAAGGTGTTGCAAGTATCGTCAAGTAATCCGTGATAAATAAAAATTCCAAATTCCAAAACTTACAATTGTCTGATACTTTATCAAAATATTTACCTGAACACGCCGTAAAACCAGTTTTTGAGCTGATTGTTGCCAATCAAGTGCATCTCAAAATTGTTAACGAACGCCAAACTCGTCATGGCGATTACAGAAAGGCAGTAAACGGTAAACACGAAATTACGGTTAATGCCAATTTAAATAAATATCGATTTTTAATCACTTTGATTCACGAAATAGCCCATTTGGCAGCATTCGAAAAATATGGACGAAATATAAAACCGCACGGAAACGAATGGAAATTGACTTTTCAGCAACTGATGTTGCCTTTTATTCGACCCGAAATATTTCCGCATTCGGTTTTGCCTTTGGTAGCCAATCACTTCAGAAATCCATCGGCTAGTAGCGACACCGATGCGCGATTGGCTTTTGCCTTGAAACAATTTGACGAGCGAAAATCGGATGTTTATTTTATACATGAAGTCCCAAACGGAAGTAAATTCAGGATTCAAAACGGACGAATTTTTCAAAAAAAAGGACTTCGAGTGAAACGATACGAATGTTTAGAACTCAGCACCGGAAAATTATTTTTGTTTAATGCCAACGCCGAGGTTGAAATTTTGCCAAATTAATATCCTTTAAACTTTACAAAATGTCAATCCGTCTATAGATTGATGGGTTTTGCCTATTTGTTAGATATATTTCTCATTAAATAAATATATTTACAAAAAAAAAGAATATATATTTTTATACTTAAATTCAATATGAATAAAAATTATTACGCAATTATTATGGCCGGAGGAGTTGGTTCTCGATTTTGGCCAGTAAGTACTACTGAATTTCCAAAACAATTTCACGATATGTTGGGCGCTGGCGAAACGCTTATTCAAAAAACCTTTAGCCGATTATCAAAGTTAATTCCGCTCGAAAATATTTTGGTATTAACCAATGAGAGATATAAAGAGTTGGTTTTACAGCAATTGCCTTTGGTGCAAGAAAATCAAGTTTTGCTAGAACCCGCTATGCGAAATACAGCTCCTTGTATTTTGTATGCTTCTTTAAAAATTCAAAAACAAAATCCCGATGCTGTTATGGTCGTAGCACCAAGCGATCATTGGATTGAAGATGAAATCGAATTTTCCAACAATTTGCAAAACTGTTTTGACTTTTGTCAAAAAGAAAATACGTTAATGACACTTGGTATTCAACCTACATTTCCCAACACCGGTTTTGGCTATATTGAGTTTGATAAATCAGACGGAAATCAAATTAAAAAAGTAAGTCAGTTTCGTGAAAAACCCGATTACGAAACCGCAAAATCGTTTTTGGAAAGTGGTAATTTCTTGTGGAATGGCGGAATTTTCATTTGGAGTGTAAAAGCTATAACAACTGCATTTGAGCAATTTCAACCAGCAATGAACAATTTGTTCCAAAAAGGAAACAATGACTACAACACCCCTTTAGAACAAGATTTTATTGATGCTAATTATGCTTTGGCAGAAAACGTTTCAATAGATTATGCCGTGATGGAAAAAGCCAAAAATGTGTTTGTACTTCCGGCTACTTTCGATTGGAATGACTTGGGAACTTGGGGTTCGTTGCACGAAAAATTAGGAAAAGATGATAATAATAATGCTGTGGTTAATGCAAAAACATTATTGAATAATTCGAGCAATAATATCATTTCCACCGCCAAAGATAAACTAGTAATTATTGACGGATTGGAAGATTTTATTATCGTAGACAAAGAAAATGTCTTACTGATTTATCCGAAAAGCAAAGAGCAGGAAATAAAAGGGATTGTAAAACAAATTGTAGATTAAAAAGAAATCAAAAGCTACAACTTCGTAATATCATCAATCAAAATTTCTTTACGAGTATAAAAAATCAATTGTTTTTCTTCCATTTCGTTGAGTAATTGTGTGGCTGTTTGGCGCGAAGTGCCAATGATTTGAGCAATATCAGCTTGAGTTAAGTAGTTTTCGATGGTAACTTTATTTCCCTGTGTTTTGCCCTCTTTTTCTGCCCATTCTTTGATAAAAGTGTACAAACGGGTTTTGGCATCTTTAGACATCAAATTGGCATAACTATTCTTGATGCGTTTCATTTTTAGACCTACAAACTTGGTGTAAGTCAATGCCAAATTGGGATGCTGCAACATTAAATTTTCAAAATCAGAGAGTAAGAAACTACAAATCACCACATCATCTGTTAATGCTTTGGCATATTCGTTAGAATTTTTATCATTTTCTAAAGTCAATTCACCAAATAAATCTCCTTTTTGAATAATATCTTTGATGGTTTCGTTTCCATCTTCATCGACTTCTACAATTTTTATATTTCCTTTTTTGAGTAAAAAAATACGAGGCACTTCTGAAGACGAAAAATAAATTACATCTCCTTTTTTGGCTTTTTTAAACCCAGTAATAATACACAATTGTCGAACTTGTGACATACTCAATGTCCAAAACAATTTGTGATCTCGCAAATACCAATATTTTAATTCTTCAGACATTCGATTTAAATTTATGACTGTAAATGTAACTATATTATTTATAGGTTAATCCGCCAATATACTTCTCGAAATTACAATTTTTTGAATTTCGCTTGTCCCTTCATAAATTTGAGTAATCTTGGCATCTCGCATCATTCTTTCTACATGATATTCTTTTACATAGCCATTTCCACCGTGAATCTGAACTGCCTCTATAGCTGTATCCAATGCCACTTGCGAAGCGTACAATTTTGCCATAGCACTACTCAAATCGTAGTTTTTATGATTGTCTTTGTCCCAAGCCGCTTTCATACAAAGATGACGAGCTGCTTCGATAGCCACTGCCATATCGGCTAATTTAAAAGCAATCGCTTGATGATTACAAATTTCAGTACCAAAAGCTTTGCGTTCTTTGGAATATTTCAACGCTAATTCGTAGGCTCCAGAAGCAATTCCTAACGCTTGAGCCGCAATACCAATTCTGCCTCCAGACAAGGTTTGCATGGCGAATTTAAACCCGAAACCATCCTCCCCAATTCTATTTTCTTTAGGCACTTTCACATCCGAAAAAAGCAACGAATGCGTATCTGAACCTCGAATTCCCATTTTTTGTTCTTTGGGTCCAATAGAAAAACCAGGCATATCCCGTGTCATTATCAACACATTGATTCCCCTACTCTTTTTCTCTACATCCGTCTGTGCAATCACCAAATAAAAAGAGGCTGTACCGCCATTCGTAATCCAGTTTTTAGTACCATTTACCAAATAATAATCTCCCATATCGATGGCTGTAGTTTTCTGTGAAGTGGCATCGCTCCCTGCTTCGGGTTCACTCAAGGCAAAAGCACCATGAATTTCGCCAGAAGCTAACAAAGGCAACCATTTTTCTTTTTGTTCTTCGGTTCCATATTCTTGTAAACCCCACAAAACCAACGAATTATTAACCGACATAATGACTGAAGCTGATGCATCAACTTTTGAAATTTCTTCCATGGCAATCACATACGAAATGGTATCGAGTCCACTACCGCCATATTTAGGATCAACCATCATACCCATAAATCCCAATTCTCCCATTTTCTTGACTTGTTCTGTCGGAAAAAGTTGTTTTTCATCTCTTTCAACAACGCCTTCCCATAGTTCGTTTTGTGCAAAATCACGAGCGGCTTGTTGAATCATTTTATGTTCTTCGGTCAAACTAAAATCCATATTGAAAGGGTATAAAAATTATTTTTTATAAAAATAGTACAAAAAGAAATAGCAAATTCACAAAATTCAAATTTAGGATTGTAAATTTGAGTCATGCAAAAAAATCATTATTCAGTTATTGGAGTGATGTCGGGTACTTCGCTTGACGGAGTCGATTTGGCTTTAATTGATTTTAGGGTTGATGATACAAAATGGACTTTTGAAATTATCAAAAGCGAAACCATTTGTTACAGTTCATTTTGGGTCAACCAACTCCAATCTGCCATTCATTTTTCAGAAACGGAACTTGAAACTTTAAATCAAGAGTACACTCAACTTTTGGCTCAAATAATTTTTGATTTTATACAAAAACATTCCATTTCTAATTTGGATGCGGTTTGTTCTCACGGACATACTATTTTGCACCAACCTCAAAAAGGATTTACGCTTCAAATTGGAAACTTGCCAGAATTGGCAACCATAATTAACCAAAAAGTAGTTTGTGACTTTAGAATACAGGATGTACAATTGGGCGGCCAAGGTGCGCCATTAGTTCCTATTGGTGATCGAATTTTATTTTCAGACTACGATTTTTGTTTGAATTTAGGGGGATTTTCTAATGTTTCGTTTGAAGAAAATGGCAATAGGATTGCTTTTGATATTTCGCCCGTAAATACGGTTTTGAATTTTTATGCCAATCAATTGGGATTGGAATTCGACGATAAAGGAAAAATTGCTCGTTCTGGGAAAGTCAATCAAAATCTATTGAAAAATCTAAATTCTTTGGATTTTTATCAAAAAAAACAACCAAAATCATTGGGATTCGAGTTTGTAAAAGAAACGATTTTACCCTTAATCGATAGGTATGAAATTGCAGTGAAAGACAAACTTTGTACATTTACAGAACACATCGCCATACAAACTGCGATGGCTCTTGACAACATTCTCCTTCGTAGTGAAACAAAAAGCATGCTTGTAACTGGTGGCGGTGCCTACAATGATTTTTTATTAGAGCGAGTTGATTTTTACCTACCTAACATAGAAATAATAATACCCTCAAAAACTATTCTAGAATATAAAGAAGCCTTGATTTTTGGATTGCTTGGCGTGTTGAAACTAAGAAACGAAATCAATGTTTTGAGTAGTGTAACGGGAGCTAAAATGGATCATTCTAGCGGAATTATTTATTAAGTCAAGATGAAGCTAAAAAAAATAAAAACAACTCGATTATTCAATGCTTTTTTTGAAAGCGAAAAGTCCGGCGGATTGCTTTTGTTAGCTTGTACTTTACTTTCTTTAGGATTGGCAAATTCTGTTTTAGGAGAATCTTATTTGCATTTTTGGCATACTGATTTTGTTGGAAAACCGACAGAATATTGGATTAATGATGGCTTAATGACCCTTTTCTTTTTGCTCATTGGCTTAGAATTAGAACGAGAAGTGTATATCGGTGAACTTTCCAATATCAAAAATGCACTCTTACCGATTTTTGGAGCATTGGGCGGCATGCTTGTTCCCGCATGTATATATTTGTATTTTAATTGGGGAACAATTACGCAATCGGGAGCCGGAATTCCCATGGCAACGGATATTGCATTTGCATTAGGTATTTTATCTTTATTAGGAAAAAGTGTTCCAGTTTCTCTCAAAATTTTCTTAACCGCATTAGCGGTCATCGACGATATAGGAGCCATTTTAGTGATTGCTTTGTTTTATACCAAAACTATATTTTGGACAAATCTTTGGATGGCATTGGGAATTTTCATATTACTTCTAGCATTGAACCGTTTAAAAGTAAGAAACCTATTTCCGTATTTAATTGGCGGTGTTTTTATGTGGTATTTTATGCTCCATTCAGGCGTTCACGCTACTATAACAGGGGTTTTATTGGCTTTTGCCATTCCGTTTGGAAATGGAAACAAAAAATCAACTTCCTATATTTTGCAGCATTTTTTACACAAACCTGTGGCATTTTTCATCTTGCCTTTGTTTGCTTTGGCAAATACGGCGATTGTTATCAATTCAAATTTTACAGCAATTCTAACCGAAAATTATAGTATCGGAATAGCTTTGGGACTCATCATCGGGAAACCCATCGGAATTTTTGCATTTAGTTTGTTGGCCGTAAAAATGGGCATTTGCCAACTTCCATTAGACATTCAATGGAAATCAATATTTGGCGTTGGCTTTTTGGGAGGCATCGGATTTACGATGTCTATTTTTGTAACCTTATTAGCTTTTGATAGTGATTCGGTGATTAACAATGCAAAAATCATCATTTTACTATCCTCTTTTGTTGCAGGAATTATTGGTTTTGTATGTTTAAAATGGATGCTGAAAATGAAAGTGTAAACCTATTCAAAAAAAGCAATTTTTAGGTTATTTTAGCGTTTTTAAAATTTATATAATAAACCTTTATAATGAATTTCGA
>CAMAWK010000013.1 GCA_945861915.1 Flavobacterium psychrophilum
ATATAGCAATTCTTTTTCTTCTGTGGGCGGAATATAATAACCAAAACATTTAGGCCAATCTGGACATCCCATTCCTGACCCAGTCATTCGAACCAATGCTCCGGCAATTATAACTAAATACACCAGAACTAAAGCAATTTTTGCAGATGTTAGAAACTTCTTTTTCATTTATTTTTTTACTTTAATTAACCCCATCTTCTCTCCTTTTTTCAACACAAATTCATAAGCAGCTTGGTATTCGTTTGGAATTTCACCTTCTAAAATGGCTTCTTTTACTGCTTCTTTCAAAGTTCCAATTTCGCGTGAAGGTTTCAAATTAAAGATTGTCATAATTTCTTCACCCGAAATAGGCGGTTGAAAATTTCTGACACTATCACGTTCCTCGACTTCGACAATTTTTTGACGAACTAATTCAAAATTTTGATGGTATTTCTTGAATTTATTTGGATTTTTGGTAGTAATGTCTGCTTCGCACAACGTCATCAAACTTTCGACATCTTCGCCAGCATCAAAAACTAATCGGCGAACTGCAGAATCGGTCACAATATCTTCAGATAAAACAATCGGACGCGAACTCATCATGACCATTTTTTGTACAAACTTCATTTTATGATTCAAAGGCATTCTTAATCGTTCGAAGATTTTTTTTACCATTTTTCCGCCCAAAAATTCGTGACCATGAAACGTCCATCCTTGTTTTTTGTTGAATCGTTTAGTAGGTGCTTTGCCAATATCGTGTAATAAGGCAGACCAGCGCAACCAAACATCGTCTGTATTGGGACAAATGTTATCGACCACTTCTAGCGTGTGATAAAAATTGTTTTTATGCGTTTGACCTTCGATTTCCTCTACATTATTCAAAGCTGTCAATTCGGGAAGTATAATATCTAAAAGTCCAATTTTATAAAGTAATAAAAATCCAACTGACGGTTTATCAGTCGAAAGTATTTTATTCAATTCTTCTACAATTCTCTCTCCTGAAATAATGTTAATTCTTTCCGCATTTTTTTGGATTGATTGCAACGAATTCTCTTCAATTTCAAAACCCAATTGATTGGCAAATCGAATTCCTCTTAACATTCGCAAGGGATCGTCAGAAAATGTTATGTCTGGATCTAAAGGTGTTTTAATGATTTTGTGTTCCAAATCTTTCAATCCCCTAAATGGATCCGATAAATCACCAAAATTTTCTTTATTCAAAGATAAAGCCAACGCATTGATGGTAAAATCACGGCGATTTTGATCGTCTTCCAGAGTTCCGTTTTCTACAACTGGATTTCTACTTTCAAAATGATAAGATTCTTTTCTGGCTCCAACAAACTCAATTTCTGTATCTTCAAAACGAAGCATAGCCGTTCCATAAGTCTTAAAAACTTGTACTTTTGGTTTTTTTGGAAGTAATTCCGAAACTTTCAAAGCGAGTTCAATACCGCTTCCAACAGCAACAATATCAATATCTTTTTTAAAATCTCGATTTAAAAGTAAGTCACGTACAAAACCGCCAATCACATAACTATCAATTTGGAGTTCTTGTGAAGCTTGGGAAATAACTTCGAAAATTTTATTTTCTAAAGCTTCTTTATATGAAGTTTTAATTTTCATTTTAAAATGTTTAGAGTTTAAAGTTGCTCAACTGAAACCTAAAAACTGAATACAACAAATTATTTTCTCAATACTTTAACCTGAGAATCGCTTGTCAATTTTATTATTGTAGAAGGTTTTCCTCCAATTTTATCACGGTTCAAATTTACAACATAGTCCACTCCTTTTATGATTTCGGGACTAATATCTTTGAAGCCAATAGGCGTTGGCTGACCAGAAATATTTGCCGAGGTAGAAACCAACGGTTTTTTCATCCGTTCCATTAGTTTGAAACAAAAAGGCTCTTTCACAACCCGAATCCCTAAAGTATTATCTGACGCTATAATATTTGCAGCCACATTTCTAGGATTATCTAAAATAAGTGTGGTAGGTTTCTCAGATAAATCTATAATTTGCCAAGCTACTTCTGGGATTTCCTTGAAAACATTGTACATCATTTTCTCTCCGTTCATCAAGCAAATCATCGATTGAGTTTCGGCTCTTTGCTTGAGTTTGTATATTTTGGCAATAGCTTCAGGATTTGTTGCATCACAGCCAATTCCCCAAACAGTGTCGGTAGGATAAAGTATAATGCCTCCTTGCTGAATTATTTCGAAGGCGTTTTGGATTTCTTCTTGCATTATTTCAATTTATAAAAATCATTTTTTTTTGCAAAAATACAAATTAAATGAGCATCGATAAAATTTAGAAAAAAAGCAATTTAGCACAATGTTCATTTTTTTTACAATAAACATTATTAGTTATTTGTAATAAAATTATTAAAATTGATTCTTTTCTTAATTTTAATATATTTTTGTAAACGTTTCCAAGCTTTATAAACAACACAGATTTAAATTGTTATAATAAATGAATTTACCAATTATTCAATCGTTATGGATTGGAGATACTTTATCTTTAAACGAACAACTTTGCATAACCTCTTTTTTATTTCATGGTCATGAATTTCATTTATATACCTACGGAACTATTAAAAATGTTCCTGATGGTACAATCATAAAAGACGCTAATCGGATTATACCTTCTGATAAAATTTTTAAATATAGAAAAGGAAGTTACGCAGGTTTTGCAGATTGGTTTAGATATAAGCTTTTGTTTGAAAAAGGCGGTTTTTGGGTAGATACAGATGTTATATGTATGAAACCTTTTCTATTTGATTCAAATATTATTTTTGGATTAGAAAGTAATAATAAAGCGAACATTGCTGTTTTGTGTTTCCCGAAACAGCATGAAATATGTTCGTTTTTAATAGATTTTTGTGAAAACCCGAATAAAATTTTACCTTTTGATACTTTTAAAGACAAAAAACGCAAAATAAAAAGACAAGTTTTAGGAAAAGGAATGGAGGACATGAAATGGGGAGAATCTGGACCAGTAGGATTTACAAGTACTTTGATCCATTTTGACTTACTAAATTTAGCCAAACCTTTTACTTATTTTTATCCAATTTCAAATGACAATTGGCACAGCATTTATGACACAACATTAAGTAAAGATTTTAATTTATTTCATGACACTTATGCCATTCATTTATGGAATGAAATGTCTAGAATTGAAAATTTTGATAAAAACCAACGCCAAGACAAAACGTCATTGATCGAAATTCTTAGAACAAAATATCTTGGAGAGTAATATGAATAGTGCAAAAATCTCTATTATAATTCCTTGTTACAATCAAGGTCATTTTTTGAATGACACTCTCCATTCTGTTTATGATCAAAGTTACTCCAGTTGGGAATGCATTATTATTAACGATGGCTCTACTGATAATACCGATAAAATTGCCAATGAATGGGCAATTAAAGATTCAAGATTCAAGTGTTTTTATAAAAAAAATGGTGGTTTAAGTACTGCTCGAAATGCAGGTTTAGAAAAAATGCAGGGCGAATATGTTTTATTTTTGGATTCTGACGATTGCATTCATAAAGATAAAATATCAAAAAGCATAAACTTATTAATTAATCAAAAATTAGACATTTTAATAACTGATTTTAAGATGTTTAAAAAAGATAGTGCAAAGCTAAAACCCGCATTTTGCAATTTATCTGAACAAGAATTTTCTTTTGAAAACATTCTTTTAAATTGGGATACAAAATTTAATTTTCCGCCACATTGCTGCGTATTTTCTTCTCATCTATTTCAAAATTTACAATTTAATGAGCGTTTAAAAGCAAAAGAAGATTGGTTTATGTGGATTGAAATATTTATACAAAAACCAAAAGTAGAATTCTTAAATGAAGCGCTAGCTTTTTATCGAAAAAATCCAAAAAGCATGACAAAAAACCGGAACCACATGAATAAAAACACTAGTTTGGCCTATTTGGAAATTCTTTCAATTATTGATGACAACTATAAATCTTTATTTATTTCTAAAATAATAAATGACAATAACAGAACCAAAGAATCTTATTTTAAAAAATATATAAAATACAAAAAGCTTTCTTTTACTTTAATGCTAATTGTTAGTATATTAACCGTAGTTATGATATTTTTATGCTTAAAGTAGCTTAATCTGTTGTTTCGTTTTCAATGACTTTGATATGGGTGCTCCAGCCAAAAGTAGAAAAAATAACGACCAATGTTTGGGCTTAAAAATACTACTAAAAAAATAGCGTACAATTAGAAAAAACAGCACAATCTTATGTCCAAAATAACCATAATGCTTTCTAATAATATAGAGCAATGATACTTTTAATTCTTTTTTAATAGCTATTGATCGCTGCTCTGTACTGGCTCCATGAAAATGAACAAATTCCGCTTCGGGAATTAAATAGGCAAATTTAGATTGATTAACTAATCGTTTACACAAATCCGTTTCTTCATAGTACAAAAAAATATTCGAGTCAAAACCGCCAATTTCAAAGAAATCTTTTGCTCGAACAAACATAAAACTTCCTGGAATAAAATTAACTCGAACTGGCTTGTTGTAGTGTTTTTTTCTTTTAGGATATTTTTTGGGATTGATTATTTCTAAGAAACTTCGCCCTAATATTTCTCTTGCTGGGGAAGCAAAATGATCCAGCGAAATCATAAAATCACCATTGGTTTTATAAGCTTGAGCTCCAGCGATTCCAATTTCGGAATTGATTTCTAAGGTGTTTTTTAGTATCGATAAACAATCGTTTTTAAACAAAGTATCATTATTTACAAAAGCAAGATAGTTGGAGTTAGAATATTGAACACCAAACATATTTCCGGCTCCAAAACCAGTATTTATAACGCTTCGATGTAATTGAAGATTAGGTAAATTCAATTCATCACAAAAAAATTTCAACTTTAAATAATCTTCTTTTTCCGAACAATTATCGGTGATGATAATTTGATAATTAAGATCTTTATCTGTTTTCTCGATTATAGAACGAATACAATTGATGCTGTGTTCGCTCGAATTGTAGTTGATTAAAATTACGGCTATATCAAACATCATAAGTATTGATTGATTCCTTTTTCAATAAAAGTAAGTTTCTTTTTGGTTGTTTCTTTTTCAATTTCATCATTGATGGCAAAATGACTTTTCGATTGTTCTTTGTGGTAAATGTGATAGGCAATTCCAGCAAATTTTAATCTTTTCCCTTTAATCCCAATATTGTGTAATCGCTGAATCATTTCAGAATCGTCAATTCCCCACCCTACTAATGACTCATTAAAACCATTAACTTTTATAAAATCTTCTTTCCAAAAAGACATGTTACAACCTCGCAGTTTTTTGGAACGTTGGTCAACGCTTTTGGCAAAATTCATAAGAAAAGGAATCCGTATAGTTCTCCCTCTTTTTTTAATATCTTTTGAAAAAAAATTAAAATGGATGATTTTCTTTGCAAATAATTTAGGTAGTAATTTTTCTTGAATGTTGACACGCGAACCAAATAAATAATATCCTTTTTTAGCAAACGATAAATGATCCTCTATAAAATGTTTGTTCATGATAATATCACCATCAATTTCAACGATATAGTCAAAATTTGCTCTGGCAATAGCCTGATTCATGATACTTGGTTTTCTATTTTTAATATCTTGATGCCAAATATGAATCAATGGAACTGGAAATTCTTTTTGAAAAGATGCTATCAATTGTTTTGTATCGTCTCTTGATCCATCGTCAGCAATGATAACTTCGTTGGGTAAAACCGATTGATTCATTGTACTTAAAAGCAGTAATTCTAATGCTTCTGGCCAGTTATAAGTTGGTGTAACTAATGTACATCTTGGATAAGACATGAAATAAAATTTGGGTAAAAATACATTAAAAATTTGAAGTCTGATAAGCGATACTTACATTTGTAAACGTTTAACTTTCGTATTTGATGAAATATAGTATCACTCCATTTTTTGAAATTGTACAAAAAAAAATTATTTATATAATAGATAATTTCAACAACACAGGAATTCTATTTGACAATGGAAAAAGAAATAAGATTAAACTTTTTGAATTAGAAGGCAATACCGTTAATGTAAAATCCTTTAAAATTCCGAATCTAATCAATAAAGTAGTTTACAAATATTATAGAAAATCTAAAGCTCGACGCTCTTTTGAATTTGCCACAATCTTATTAGAAAAAGGAATTGGAACACCACAACCCATTGCTTATTTTGAGAATTATGATTTTATTGGGCTTAAGGATAGTTATTATGTGAGCGAACATCTTCCATGCGATTTGACATTTAGAGAATTAGTTGAAATTTCAAACTTCCCAAATCTCGACACCATTTTAAGACAGTTTACCCAATTTTCTTTTAATTTACATCAAAACGGAGTAGAATTTTTAGACCATTCGCCTGGAAATACTTTAATCAAAAAAAGAGAATACGGAGATTATGATTTCTTTTTAGTTGATTTAAACAGAATGCATTTTCATGAAACTATGGATTTTGAATGCCGAATGAAAAATTTAAGTCATTTGACACCCATAAAAGAAATGGTGGTAATTATGAGTAATGAATATGCTAAATTGTACACTGATTTTAGTGAAGAGGTTATTTTTGAAAAAATGTGGTTCTACACGTCTAAATTTCAGGAGCGTTATGCCCGAAAAAGACTTTTGAAAAAGAGATTGAAATTTTGGAAATCTTAAGATTTCATTTTTTTTAATTCCTGAAAACGTACAAATACGCTTAATGCATTGAGATAGCAAATTATAATCCCTTTTTTTCCGTCTAGAATACCCAATCGTATCAAATAACTATGGAAAAATTTATAGGCAGGTTTTACTATAAAATGAAAAGCATTCGGTTTAATTCCTTTTAAAAATAATTCTTTTGCCTTTAATTGACCATAATAAATCATTTTTTGCTTGTAAGATTCATAATCAGTATAAGAATAATGAATGAGTTTACTCGCTAGTTTTCCGACAGAACCATCAATGGTTAATTTTTCATGAACTAATTTATTACTAATATATTTTGCTTTTCCTTTTCTAAAAAGTTTAATATTTTTATCTGTTTGCCATCCACTAAAACGTAGGTGTTTTCCCTGAAACATGAATTTCCTATACAAATAAAAAGCCATATTGACCGATTCGTTATTTACGGTTTCAACAATTTCAGTTTTTAGATTTTTTGAAACTCTTTCATCAGCATCAATAAAAAGTATCCATTCATGTTGAGCATATTCAAGAGCGAGATTTCTTTGAGAAGTATAGTTTTCAAACTTATTTAGAACAAATTTCACCTTTGGATATTTTTTAATAATATCGATAGTTTTATCGGTGCTATATGAGTCTACAATGATTAATTCGTCAACAAAATCTAAATTAAGAATAACTTCTTCAATATTTTTCTCTTCATTAAAAGTTATTACCAAACCAGTAATTTTGTTTTTTGTAGGTTGATTCATTAAATGTCTAAATAATTTTTAAATACAAAAGTATAAATATAGAAATCCAATTTGGTTTGTTTTCTGTTTTTTCATAATATTTTACAAATGAAGTTTACATTTGTAAAAAAAAAACATTTGTAAATGGGCATTAGTGGATTAATTATCACGTATAATGAAGAGCAAAATATAGCAAAATGCATTGATGCTCTTTTTGAAGTTTGCGATGAAGTAATTGTTGTAGACTCCAACAGCATTGATAACACTGTAAAAATCGCCACCGACAAAGGGGCTAAAGTTGTCACACAATCTTTTTTGGGTGATGGACCTCAAAGAACTTTTGGAATTCCTTATTGCAAAAATGAATGGATATTGAATTTAGATGCTGATGAATTTTTAGACAAAGATTCAATAGTTTTTATGAAAAATAAATCTTTTGCAACCGACTATTATGATGCTTATAGTTTTCGAGTAAAAAACTTCCTTCAGGATAAAGTGATTGATTTTGCTGGTTGGTATCCAGATTACAAAATTCGTTTCTTTAATAAAAATTCAGCTTCACCATCAGACGATAAAGTACATCAAAAAATTATTGCCACAAATATCAAAAAGTTAAAAACTCATATTTTACATTACGGTAGTCATTCTTTTTTTCAGATTATTGCTAAAAAAAATCAATATGCACAATGGAATGCTGAACAATTGTATGATGCTGGTAAAAGAGTAAATTGGACTAAACCCATACTGAATGGTTTGGTCTCTTTTATTCGTTGTTATTTCTTTAAAAAAGGAATTATTAATGGAATCGATGGATTAACAATCTCGCTAACACAGGCTTATTTTTCTTACATAAAATATGCCAATTTACTTCAAATTCAAAAAGAAAGAAAAAATTAAAGAACAGATTGATAGAGATTTTGCCAGTTTTGAGCAATTGTTTCATCATTAAATTTTTGAACAAATTCAAATCCTTTGTCTTGCATTTCAAATCGCTTAGTTGGATTATCCCAAACAGAGTCAATAGCTTTTCGTAGTTCGTCACTATCTTCTGGATTAATATAAATTGAATTTTCACCTCCAGCTTCAGCGAAGCAACTTCCAGTTGACGTAATTACAGGCGTTTTAGAGTACAACGATTCAATAATTGGAATTCCAAAACCTTCAAAAATGGATGGATAAACAAAAAGTTTAGATTTTTGATATACAATTGCCATTTCTTCCAAAGTCAAATTCTTTAGAAAAAACACTTGTTTTTCAAGATTATTGGCAACAATAAAACGCCAAACTTCTTTGAAATAATCCGTTTTTTTTCCAATGACAACAATGTTTTTATCTGTTCCTGTTATTGATTTTAAAAGAATTAGAAGATTTTTTCTTTTTTCAATAGTTCCAACATTCAATATATAATTCTTTGGCAGGTCGAACTTTCTTATGGCATTTTCAATCTCAATTTCTGAAAAAACTTGCTTATAAACCTGATTACAACCTTGATAAATTACTTTGATTTTATCCTCAGGTATTTTTAAAAAAGTGACAATATCCTTTTTAGTTTGTTCACTTATTGCCACCACTACATCCGATTTTTGAGCAGCATATTTAAATTTAAAAAAATGAATTTTTCTATCGAACCAAGAATATAAATTGGGATATCTTATAAATATTAAATCATGAATGGTAACAATTTTTTTAATTTCTTTAGATAATCCTATGGGAATTTCTCCAGACAAACCGTGATATATAGGTATTTTTGTTTTTTTTATTTCTTTAGAAACAAAAGTCAAACGCCATAATGATTTGAATTTCATTAAAAAAAAGCCTTCGGGTAAAATTTCAATTACTGATTTGTTGAAACCTTTTAAAGTATGTTTATCCGTTTTTTTAGGATTAAATAAAAAGTACTCATTCTCTGGAAAACAATCTGACAATACTTTAAGTAGACTTCTAGAATAATTTCCTAGCCCAGTATTGTTGTGAAAAAAGCGTTTACCATCAAAACCAATTCGCATAATCATTTAAACATTTAAATTTAAAAAGTGGTTTAGTTTTTCTTTGAATAAAGATGGCGTAAACTTTAAATAAGAAAGATTTGTTTCGTCTTGATTGAAGGTAATTTTTTTAATTTCTTCATAATCATTAATATGAACAGAAATATTGGTGGTATCGTTTTCAAACATATTCCAATCTTCCTTTGGAACTGTTGGCGAAAAAATGGTAAATGTAGGCACAGATAATGCTTTTGCCATATTGGTTGCGCCACCTTCGTTTCCTATTAAAGCTTTGCACAATTTAGTAACTGCTAAAAACTCTCTAAGATTCTCTTTATAAAAATCGATAAAAATTTTGCTTTTTGTTTCTTCTAGGCAATCATTATATATTTCTAAAGCAACATCTTTTTGAAAAGGAAGATAGTTAAACAGGATTTGCAACTTTTTTTGTTTGCAAATTTCGTCTAAAACTTCTGCTAAATATTTTGTAGGATAGGTTTTAATTTGATTACTTCCCACAGCACTTATCATCAATATGGGTAAAGAAATGTCAATATTGGATTTAATTAAATCAGCTTTTGCAAATTCGATTTCAGCCTTCGTTAAAAAAATCTTAGGGGCAGTTTCTTTAAAATCGATTCCTAGTGGTTCTAACAACTGCATTCTATGCTCGATTGCTCTTGTTGCTGTAGAAAAAGATTTTTCGGTTCTAATTATAGTGTCCGAATAAAGTAATTTGGCATACTTTTTATAAAAAGTAATCGTTTTTTTTGCTCCCGAAAACCAACCAATGAGCACACTGTTTGGTTTTCCGTAAGCATCAACAACTAAATCATATTTTTCTTTCTTAATAGAAAATAAAAATTTTATAAATGCAATTTTACTTTTTCGTGCTTTATTATCAAGAATAATTAATTTATCGATGTAAGGATTGTTTTTTACAACATTTTCAGCATTAGAATAAATTAAATAATGCAATTCAGAATTTGGGAATTTTTCCTTTAATGCCTCAAAAAGTATAGTACTAGTTAGTACATCTCCAATTCGTTTTTTTTGTATAACTAATACTTTCATATTTAATTTTAAACCGCTACATCATATTCTCTCAAAGCATTGTTCAGCGAAGTTTTCAAATCGGTAGATGGTTTACGAGTACCAATAATTAAAGCACATGGTACTTGAAAATCGCCAGCAGCAAAAGATTTAGTATAACTTCCTGGAATCACAACCGATCGAGCAGGAACAAAACCTTTTCTCTCAACAGGAGTTTCGCCAGTAACATCAATAATTTTAGTCGAAGCTGTCAAACATACATTCGCTCCTAGAACTGCTTCTTTTCCTACATGAACTCCTTCTACAATAATACAACGAGAACCAATGAAAGCTCCGTCCTCAATAATTACAGGAGCTGCTTGTAGTGGTTCTAAAACACCACCAATTCCTACGCCACCTGACAGATGAACATCTTTTCCAATTTGAGCACAACTTCCAACAGTAGCCCAAGTATCAACCATCGTTCCTTCATCAACATAAGCGCCAATGTTTACATAACTAGGCATCAAAATAACACCTTTAGAAATATAGGCTCCATATCTTGCCACTGCTGGGGGCACTACACGAATTCCTTTTTCGGCATAGTCTTTTTTGAGCAACATTTTATCGTGATATTCAAAAATACCTGATTCCCAAGTTTCCATTTTTTGAATTGGGAAATACAAAACCACTGCTTTTTTTACCCATTCGTTTACTTGCCAAGCATCGCCATTGGGCTCTGCTACACGCAATTTTCCTGAATCTAACAATTCAATAACGGCTCTGATAGCATCGGTTGTTTTTGTTTCTTGCAACAAAGCTCTGTTTTCCCAAGCTTGTTCTATAATAGATTGTAATTCGTTCATTTTTGTTAAATTTTTTTGACAAATATACCATTTTTAGCCAAAAGCTAAAAGTAAAATCGAAGGGAAAAAGTTATATATTTGTATAACAAATTTTGAATTATGGAAACACTAACGATAGAATTTCAGCCCAATTTAAAGTCAAAAATTTTAGAATTATTGAGTTCTTTTTCAGCAGAACAGTTGAAAATAGTTCACAATGAAACTGATTTTGAAGCAAATAAGAGAAAAATACAAGCATCATTAGAAAAAATAAATAACGGAACTGCAGAATTTTGTTCAATTGATGAGTTGGACTCCTATCTTGACGATATAATATCTGAGTATGAAAATTAATTTTTCAAAAGAGTACAAATTGGCTTTAGGGGAACAGGTTCGTTATATCGCAAAAGACAAACCTCTAGCCGCAAAAAAATTCAAAATTGAATTAGTTAAAAGGATACAGAAGGATTTGAAGTTTCCTTTCCATTTTAAAGAATCCATTTTTTCTGATGGTGATGAAAACATACGAGACTATATTTTTAAAGGATATATATCTGTTTATAAAATTGATATACAACAAAATACAATTTTTGTTTTTGGATTTATCAAACACAGAAATTCATTTTAAAATGCCAAGAATCCTCGCCATAGATTACGGACAAAAACGAACAGGAATAGCCGTTACAGACGAACTGCAAATCATCGCTTCAGGTTTAATCACCATTCCTTCATCTACTGCAATAGACTTTTTGAAAGACTATTTTTCTAAAGAAAAAGTAGAAGCGGTACTAATTGGCGAGCCTAAACAAATGAACGGACAGCCATCCGAAAGTGCCTCAATCATCAAAGGTTTTGTAACTCATTTTACCAATCATTTTCCTGATATGAAAGTCATTCGAGTGGACGAGCGTTTTACCTCCAAAATGGCTTTTCAGTCCATGATTGATAGCGGATTAAGCAAAAAACAACGCCAAAACAAAGCGTTGATTGACGAAATATCAGCCACGATTATGCTTCAGGATTATTTAACTCGGAAAATGTTTTAATTCAACCTATCATTTCCAATTCCATTATTTTAATTACTTTTGCGTCCAGTTTTGATAGACATTTTGCCTATCCAACTTCAAATTAATAGAAAATGATTTTACCAATTGTAGGCTATGGTGATCCAGTTTTAAGAACGGTAGCCCAAACTATTTCTCCAGAGCACCCAAACCTGAAAGAAATCATAGCCAATATGTATGAAACAATGTACAATGCCTTTGGTGTTGGACTTGCGGCACCTCAAGTTGGCTTGAGCATTCGTTTATTTGTAATTGACACAACCCCTTTTGGCGAAGATGAAGAATTGTCATCAGAAAAACAAAACCAATTAAAAGGCTTTAAACGCACTTTTATCAATCCAAAAATAGTAAAAGAAGAAGGCGAATTGTGGTCATTTAACGAAGGTTGCCTTAGTATTCCTGATGTGAGAGAAGATGTTTATAGAAACGAAAAAATCACTATCGAATATTGTGAAGAGGATTTTATTGTAAAAACGGAAGAATTTGACGGTTTGATTGCTAGGGTAATTCAGCATGAATATGATCATATTGAAGGTGTTTTATTCACAGATTTAATTCCGTCTTTAAAAAAACAACTCATTAAAAAGAAATTACAAAATATAATGGATGGTAAAACAAGACCGGATTATAGAATGAAATTTTTTAACAAAAAAGGAAGATAAATACAAAAATCAAATATTATTTAAATAATGAATTTAGAAAAAATATTATCTATTGTCGGAAAACCTGGTTTATTTGAATTAAAAGTTCAAACTCGAACTGGATTTGTGGCTGAATCGCTGCTTGATGGAAAAAAGATTACAGTAAGCATGAAAACAAATGTTAGTCAACTAACTGAAATTTCGATTTATACTTATGATAAGGAAAAACCTTTGACAGAAGTAATGCGAAATATTGCCATTAAAGAGAATGAAGGTCCAGCACTATCACACAAAGAAGATAACGCAAAATTAACAGCTTACTTTCAAGAAATTTTACCTGATTATGATTCAGAACGCGTGTATCCGTCTGATATTAAAAAAGTATTGAATTGGTATAATATTCTTCAATCAAAAGGAATGGTTTCTAAAGAAGAACCTAAGATTGCTAATGCCGAAGAAGTATTAGAAAAGGTTGTTGAACAAGTAGCTTCTGAAAAAGAAAAAAAGCCTGCTAAAAAGGCAAAAGCTAAGAAAGAGTAATTCATCTTTTCATAAATATTTTTTAATCCTGTCACGATTTTTTCCTGACAGGATTTCTTATTTTTACCAAAAACAAATATCGCAATGAACTCAAAACAAACACAACTTCAATCTTTCGAAAGATTATTAAATATCATGGACGATTTGCGAGAAAAATGTCCTTGGGACAAGAAGCAAACCTTACAAAGTCTTCGTCATTTAACTATCGAAGAAACCTATGAATTAGGTGATGCCATTTTAGATAATAATTTAGAAGAAGTCAAAAAAGAGTTGGGTGATTTATTGTTACACATTGTTTTTTATGCAAAAATTGGTAGTGAAACCAACAATTTTGACATAGCCGATGTTTGTAATGAAATTTGCGAAAAACTCATCCACCGCCACCCACATATTTATGGTGATGTTGAAGTTGCCGATGAGGAGGAAGTGAAACAAAATTGGGAAAAATTAAAACTGAAAGAAGGCAAAAAATCAGTATTAGAAGGAGTACCAAAAAGTTTACCAGCATTAGTCAAAGCTAGTCGAATTCAAGATAAAGTAAAAGCAGTAGGTTTTGATTGGGAAGAACCACAACAAGTTTGGGAAAAAGTGCAGGAAGAATTACAAGAATTACAAGAAGAAGTAACTTCGGGTAATCAAGACAAAATGGAAGCTGAATTTGGTGATGTTTTATTTTCGATGATTAATTATGCTCGGTTTCTGAATATCAATCCCGAAGACGCATTGGAACGAACGAATAAAAAATTCATCAAACGTTTTCAATATTTAGAAAGCAAAGCAACCGAATTAAGAAAATCCCTCATGGACATGACTTTGGCAGAAATGGATGTTTTTTGGGAAGAAGCGAAGCGACTTCCTAAATAAATAGGAATTAGAAAATCAGTGATTTTCAAATACCAAAATTTGGGAAGAAGCGAAGCTACTTCCTAAAATCAATTAGATCTTTTTAACAAAAAGTTGTTTTGATACTTTTTTTGAATTTTAGCAGCAAAAACAGGGTATATTTCGTTTTTTGATTAGTTTTTATATAGTTTTTTTTCAATTGATTTATACATAATCTAACTGTAAAGACTTTATATTTACAAAAAAATTAAAAAACCACATGAAAAAACTATTCTCTTTCCTCCTCTTTATACAAATTTTTATTGTATCAGCGCAAACCTCTCAAGGATTCAGTTACGAATCAACCATTAGAAACAGTAACAATCAAATTGTACCTAACACTTATGTTAGTTTACGTTTTACTATTAGGTTAAACTCTACTTCTGGAACTGTTGTTTATAGTGAACTTCAAAATTCTTTAACTAATGTCTCAGGTAATGTAAATTTAATTATTGGTACCGGAAACGCAACTACTGGAACTTTTTCTACGATTAACTGGGCTGCTGGAACTCATTATTTAGGCGTTGAATTTTTCACTGGAAATACCTGTCAGTGGATTAATGTTGGTAGCTCAGGGCAAATTGTAAGCAAATGCAATAGTATTTATACTTGGGGATCTTGTCCAACTGCATTAAATTTAGTTTGGTCTGACGAATTCAACGGAAGTGGCGCAATTGACGGAACAAAATGGCACCACCAAACTCAACTTCCAAATGGAGGCAATTGGTATAATGGAGAAATTCAACATTATACGAATCGTCAAATAAATAGCTATCAAAATAGTGGCGCTTTAAATTTAGTAGCTAAAAAAGAAACGTTTACCGATCAAGGTCAGACAAAACAATATACGTCTGCTAGATTAAACTCGAAATTTGCTTTTACCTACGGTCGCGTTGAAGTTCGAGCTAAATTGCCCCTAGGAGTAGGAACTTGGCCAGCTATTTGGACATTAGGAAAAAACATTATTGAGCCAGGAGGTTTTTGGTCTAGTACTCATGGAACAGTTAACTGGCCCGCTTGTGGAGAAATTGATATTATGGAACATTGGGGTAGCAATCAGAATTATGTTCAAAGTGCCATGCATACACCCTCTAGCTTTGGAGGGACAGTAAATCTAGGGGGACAAACTATACCAACTGCTTCGACAGCCTTTCATATCTATACTTTGGTTTGGACAGCCGAAAAAATGGAATTTGCCGTGGATGGTGTGATTCATTACACTTACAATCCTGCTGTAAAAAATGCAAGTACTTGGCCGTTTGATGCACCACAATATCTTTTGTTAAATTTTGCGATTCAAGGTAATATTGAAGGTGGTTTCACCGAAGATGCTATGGAAGTTGATTACGTTAGAGTATATCAATAAGTAAGAGAAGATAAATTATTAATTTAAAGATAGTTAGGGATTGGTTTTAATTAAAAATAAATCCCTATTTGTTTATAATTTTTCCAACACCTCTAGTACATATTCATGCATTACTTGACGGTAATCTAAATGGGTAACCAATCTCAATTTACCATGTCCCATAGCACTAATAACGATTCCTTTTTTACTTAATTTTTCTATCAAAACAGCTTGGTTCACATTTGGCTGAACCGAGAAAATTAATATGTTGGTTTCTATAGGCTCTACTTTCGATACCCAACTTTGTTTTTCTAAAGCCAATCCAAGCTCTTTTGCTCGTCTGTGATCGTCTATTAATCTTTCGATATTATTTTCCAAAGCATAGATTCCAGCCGCTGCTAAATAGCCTGCTTGTCGCATTCCTCCTCCCAGTATCTTTCTAATTCTTAATGCTTTATTAATGGTTATCTTATCCGATAGTAACAAAGAACCGATTGGCGCACCCAATCCTTTGGACAAACAAACAGAGATAGTGTCAAACACTCCCCCATATTCTTTTGGATTGTCTTTTGTAGCTACTAAAGCATTCCATATTCGCGCACCGTCCAAATGAAATTTTAAATTATTGGTGTCGCAAACCTTTTTAATTTTTTTGAATTCTTCAAAAACATAACAAGCACCACCGCCTTTATTAGTGGTATTTTCAACACAAACTAAACTTGTTAACGGACTGTGATAAAATTCAGGATCGTTAATCGAACTTGCTACTTGTTCGGCAGTGATCATTCCTCGATTTCCATCTATTAAACAACAAGAAACTCCACTATTAAATGAGACTCCTCCTCCTTCATAATTAAAAACATGAGCCCATTTATCGGCAATCAACTGCTCTCCAGGTTGTGTATGCAACTTAATAGCTGTTTGATTTGCCATAGTACCCGACGGAAAAAAAAGCGCAGCTTCCATTCCGAACATTTTCGCAACTTTAGCTTCTAACTCAATTACTGTTGGATCTTGTTTATAAACGTCATCGCCTACTTCGGCTCGGAACATAGCACGCAACATTTCTTGACTGGGTTTGGTAACTGTATCGCTAACTAAATTAATTTCCATATTTTAAAAATGAAGTAGTATTTTTGCAAACAAAATTAAATATAATTTATGACAACTACCGAACAAATAAAAGGTATTGTGGAGCGCCTTGGTGCGTTGAGGAGGTATCTTTGACGTTGATGCCAAGATAATCGAAATTACCAACGAGGAAGAGAAAACTTTAGCTCCTGATTTTTGGAACAACCCAAAAGAAGCCGAAATTTATGTCAAAAATCTTCGTTCCAAGAAAAAATGGATTGAAGACTACAACAAAGCCATCGAATTGGTAGATGAGTTGCAATTGGCTTATGAATTCTACAAAGAAGGAGAACTTTCGGTAGAAGAATTAGATGAACAATATCTTATTTCTGAAAACCATATTCAAGCTATTGAACTAAAAAATATGCTGTCTGACGATGGCGACAGTTTAAGTGCTGTACTTCAAATTACCGCTGGAGCTGGAGGAACAGAAAGTTGCGATTGGGCTTCGATGTTGATGCGAATGTACATGATGTGGGCCGAAAAATCAGGCTACAAAATTCGTGAACTGAATTACCAAGAAGGCGATGTAGCAGGCATAAAAACGGTGACTCTTGAAATTGAGGGAGATTTTGCTTTTGGTTATTTAAAAGGCGAGAACGGTGTGCATCGTTTGGTACGCATTTCCCCCTTTGATAGTAATGCCAAAAGACATACGTCTTTCGCCTCGGTGTATGTGTATCCGTTAGTCGATGACACCATTGAAATCGAAATCAATCCAGCCGATATTGAGATTATAACTTCTCGATCCAGTGGTGCAGGTGGTCAAAATGTGAACAAAGTAGAAACTAAAGTACAATTGTTTCATAAACCAACTGGAATTCAAATTCAATGTTCAGAAACACGTTCACAACAAGACAATAGAAACAGAGCCATGCAAATGCTTAAATCGCAATTGTATGAAATTGAACTCAAAAAACAACAAGAACAACGTTCCGATATCGAAGCGGGAAAAATGAAAATTGAATGGGGTTCACAAATTAGGAATTATGTGATGCAACCTTATAAATTAGTCAAAGATGTTCGAACTAGCTATGAAACAAGCAATGTTGATGGTGTAATGAATGGCGAAATAGATGAATTCCTGAAAGCCTTTTTGATGATGATGGGACAGAAGGTTGAGGAATAGTTTGCAGGTGGCAGATTTCAGATTGCAACTTGACTTGAAATAAAATACCTGAAAGTTATATTTCTTTCGGGTATTTTTTTATGACGAAATACACCTTCAGTGAATACATTTGGAAATTCAACTCAAATTCACTTTATTTGATGTTTAACCGTTTTTATTCCAAATTATTTAATGATATCATACTCCATTCAAGAAATCAACGAAGTTTTAAAAGGAACTATTGTTGGAAATACTACTTTAAAAATTCTAGCACCAGAACAATTAGAACTGGCCAAAAACTACGAGATTTCTTTTATTGGAAATAAAAAATACGAAAAGTTTTGGGAAACATCCCAAGCATGTGCAGCAGTAGTAAACGAAGATATTTCGATTGAACCTGGAGAAAATAGAGCTTTTATTAAAGTGCAAAATGCCGACTTAGCCATGTCTCAAGTTTTAGAACTTTTTGCCCCACCCACTCCATTTTTTGAAATAGACATACATCCAACAGCTATAATAGACAAATCGGCAATTATCGGAACTGGAACTCGAATTGGGGCAGGATGTTATATTGGTCCAAAAGTTAAATTGGACGAAAATGTTACTCTTTATCCAAACGTAACTATTTTAGATGAATGTACAATTGGAAAAAATACTGTCATTTGGTCGGGAGCAGTTATTCGGGAACGTTGCCATTTGGGCAATAATTGTATTATTCACCCTAATGCAACAATTGGCGCGGATGGATTTGGTTTTCGTCCTGATCCTAAAAGAGGTTTAGTCAAAATTCCACAAATAGGAAATGTGATATTGGGGAATTATGTAGAAATTGGTGCCAACAGTTGCATAGATAGAGGAAAATTTAGTTCTACCATTTTAGCTGATGGCTGTAAAATTGATAATTTAATCCAAATTGGACATAATAGTAAATTGGGACAATTTTGTATTATGGCTGGACAAAGTGGCTTGGCGGGTTCGGTAACTTTAGGAAACGGAGTGCTTATTGGCGGCAGCGCTTCCATCACAGACCACGTTACTATTGGCGATGGAGCAACCATTGGTGGAGGATCGGGAGTGACTAAAGATGTTCCTGCGGGAGCAACATTACTCGGTTATCCCGCTATTGATGCTCGAGATGCATTACGACAATGGGCAATTTTAAAACGATTGGTAAATGAATCTAAAAAGTAAATATACTAATTAATCAAACTGACCGCAGATTCGCAGATTTTAAATTATTTTATTAATCTGCGAATCTGCGGTCAATCCCTTTTAGAACTTTAAAACTAATTCACTCTTTTTCGTAGCCATTATTTCTATTGAATATTCTGAAATTTGTCTCAATGCTTTTCGTAATTTAGCCATCACTACTTTTATTCAAATACAATTTTTATATGGACTTAAACTTCAATAAAAACGAAGACCACAACAAACTTTTATTGTCAACTTTAAAACAAAAATTTGCCAAAGTAAAGCTAGGTGGTGGAGAAAAGAGAATCCAAAAACTACATTCCGAAGGTAAAATGACCGCACGAGAGCGTATCGATTATTTATTGGATGCAAAAGAAAAAAGCATAGAAATTGGTGCTTTTGTAGGTGAAGGAATGTATGATTCCTATGGTGGCTGTCCATCAGGTGGAGTAATTGTAAAAATAGGATATATTAAAGGAAAACAATGTATTGTGGTTGCCAACGATGCTACCGTAAAAGCTGGTGCTTGGTTTCCTATAACTGCTAAAAAAAATCTAAGAGCACAAGAAATTGCTATCGAAAATCGATTACCAATCATTTATTTGGTAGATAGTGCAGGAGTATTTTTGCCTTTGCAAGATGAGATTTTTCCAGATAAAGAACATTTTGGACGCATTTTTAGAAATAATGCCTTAATGAGCAGTATGGGAATTACCCAAATTTCGGCAGTAATGGGAAGTTGCGTTGCTGGTGGAGCGTATCTACCTATTATGAGTGACGAAGCTTTAATTGTTGATAAAACAGGAAGTATTTTCTTAGCCGGCAGTTATTTAGTAAAAGCGGCTATTGGAGAAACTATCGACAATGAATCGTTAGGCGGAGCCACCACACACTGCGAAATTTCGGGAGTTACCGACTATAAAGCCAAAGACGACAAAGACGCCTTAGATAAAATTAAAAAAATTATTGATAAAATTGGCGATTATAACAAAGCTGGATTTAATAGAATCAAAGCGGTTAAACCTCATTTAGACGAAAAAGATATATACGGAGTTTTACCAAAAAGCCGAAACGAGCCTTATGATATGATGGAAATCATCCATCGATTGGTAGATAATTCTGAATTTGAAGCTTACAAAGACGGCTTCGGACAAACGATACTTACAGGTTATGCCAGAATTGATGGTTGGGCAGTGGGAATCGTTGCCAACCAACGAAAAGTAGTGAAAACAAAAACTGGCGAAATGCAACTGGGTGGTGTGATTTATTCAGATTCTGCTGATAAAGCCACTCGTTTTATTGCCAATTGTAATCAGAAAAAAATTCCATTAGTATTCTTGCAAGACGTTACCGGATTTATGGTAGGTTCTAAATCTGAACAAGGAGGCATTATAAAAGACGGGGCTAAAATGGTAAATGCAGTATCGAATTCTGTAGTTCCTAAATTTACAATCATTATAGGAAACTCTTATGGTGCTGGAAATTACGCCATGTGTGGCAAAGCCTTCGATCCTCGATTCATAGTAGCTTGGCCAAGTGCAGAACTAGCCGTAATGGGAGGAACTCAAGCAGCAAAAGTTTTGGCACAAATTGAAACGGCTTCTCTCAAAGCCAAAGGAGAAGTGGTAGATGAAGGGAAAGAAAAAGCACTTTTTGAAAAAATAAAAGCAGGTTATGACGAGCAAGTATCTCCTTATTATGCTGCTTCCCGACTTTGGACAGATGCCATTATTGACCCTTTAGACACTAGAACTTGGATTTCTATGGGTATCGAAGCAGCGAATCACTCGCCCATCGAAAAAAAATTTAATTTAGGTGTTCTTCAGGTTTAAAAAAAAAGACGAACTTTTTGGCTCATCTCTTTCATTAACTCTCAAATTAGGCGATAGACTTTAAACTATCTTTTCTCATAATTTTGCCTGTTGCGGTTTCTTTAAACTTCGGAATAAAAACAATTTCCTTTGGTTTCTCAAATTTCTTTAGAACACTAAAAACAGAATCTTCTATTTCAATAGGTTCTCCTTCGACAAAAAGAACCAGCTTTTCGCCTAAATCATCATCGGCTTGTCCGTAAACAAAATACCTTCTTGGGATTAATGTAGACAACTTTTCTTCTATTTGTTCTGGCATCAATTTAACCCCACCGCTATTGATAACATTATCATATCGACCTTCCCAAATAAATTGAGTATCAGATATTAGTTCTACAATATCATTGGTTACAATTTCTTTATTACTTATTTTTTTTGCCTTAATCACTAAACATTCTCTATCATCAATAGCCACTTTCACATTGGGTAAAACAGTAAAGGCTTCTTCACCAATTTTTTTCGCTGCAATATGAGTAATCGTCTCAGTCATACCATAGGTTTCATAAATTTCCATTGGCAATTTCACTAATTCTTGCTCCAATGCTTTATGCACTTTTACTCCTCCAATAATTAGCTTTTTAATCTTTTTTTCTTTTAATTTTTTGATAGAATTTTTCGCTTGTAGCGGAATCATAGCGCAAAAATCAAAATTATCATCGATGTTTTTCAACGGATTTGAAGTAGGCTCTACAAATTTCATATCCAACCCAAGAATAAATGAACGAACAAACATCATTTTTCCTGCAATATAATCTGTTGGCAAACAATGTAACATCGTATTTCCTGGCTCTAAACCAAAAAAATCACCAGTTGCCAAAGCTGAATCAAGCATCGCTTGTTTTTCGATTTTTACAACCTTTGGAGTACCGGTACTTCCAGAAGTTTGTAATTCGATATAGGATTTTTCATCAAACCAATCTAATAAAAAATTACCCACATGTTGCTCAAAAGGTTGCCCCTCTTTTACAAAACAATAGGCTACATAAAACATTTCTTCTAGATTGATGTGATGCCCATTCAACTTAAAACGATTGTGTATATTTTTGTAAGTTAAAGTACTCATCATATTGTATATTTTTTAAAATTATTTAATCAATTTAAGTATGAATTTTACCCGTCAATTTTTCAGTCCAACCAGACCATCTGTATTTCTTTACAAATATAAATAAGATAATCGGATAGACAATTAGCATAGAAACAATCATTTCATTTAAGATATTAACTGTATCGATTTCGCTAGAATATTTAAAAACAGCATTGGTTTGAATCGCCGAAAAATCGGAAGTGATTAAAAGTGCCGACATTAAATTATTGCCTAAATGAAACCCCAAAGCCAATTCAATTCCATCGTCCATTAACGTCATAATGCCTAGCAATAATCCAGTTCCTATATAAAAAAACATCACTCCCATTCCCATTTTAGCCACTTCGGGATTTGTACCATGTAAAAGTCCAAAAAGTAAGGACGTAAATAGCAACGGAAACCATTTGTTGCGAACAATAATAGCTATTTGTTGCATTAAATAGCCACGGAATAAAAACTCTTCGAAACCAATTTGAAAAGGAAATAAAACCAAACTAATCAATAGTAAAATAGCAAATTGTAGAGGATTAAAATTCCAAATTATAGTCGAATGATCTAAAGAATAGGAGACAAAAAAACCAACTAAAGTCAAAATTATAATCAACGAAAACGAAAATAATATCCTTCTAAAATCTACTTTTTCTCTGGAAGTTGTAAGCGAAAGAACACTTCTTTTATGCAAAAACCGAACTAAAAAAAACAACAATCCCAACAAAAAAACAAAAGGCATCAAACTACTTATTATTTGTTCGTTTTTGGAAAGTTTTTTCAGCTCATCATACATTTGAACAATTTGTTCTTTAGTCATAAAAAAGTACATAATTGCATTTGCAATAAATACTCCTCCTGCGAGTAGCAAAGTAATCAGGACTCTCCACCCATTATTTTTACCTTGATTTGCTTGATTGATATACATTTTTACTAAATTTTAAAAAAATTAAACTTCAAAAAGAACTACAAACAGAAAAAGGCTGAAATCACAAATTGTGAAACAGCCTTTTTATAATTTTTTGTAATCAGATTATACTGATTGCTCTTTTTTTGCTTTCTTTTCTTTATATCTTTCTAATGCAGCTCCTCCTACCCAGTAGGAAACAAAACCAACTAAAAAAAACATTAACCAAAATCCAATTGTCAAAACGGTTAAGAAAAGTAAAAAACCTAAATATTGTGAAAATTCAAACATTGCTTGCTAGTATTAAATGTGGTTACAAATATATGCTTAATATTTTTTTTTACCAATAAATAGTTTCTACATTTTTTTTATTTTATCAAGAATACAATCTTAAGCAATATGGCAACAAAACTTGTTTAAATACTCAACCTAAATTCTTCTATTACTGGATTGGCTTTGGCAAAATCGGTTTCTTGAATAAAAACCTCGACTGCTTGTCCTAAATCACCAAAACCAGCCAATCTGGCTGATTGAATGTTATTTTTAACCAGCGTTTCAACTCCTACAGCTTCTATTTTTTCTTGTAATGCCAATGCTAAAATTTCACTTCCCGAAAATACTTTCATTAATCCCATACTATTTTGTTTTTTAGTTATTAAGTTTTTATTCCTCTTCCTGATCGTCAAATTCCTCTTCTTCAAAATCAAATTCCACAGGCTCCAAAAGCATTTTATCAGCTAGGATTTCGATTCGTTCTGAATAGGCATCCGAGAAAATAATACGTTGTGTTTTAGCAATACTATTTGAAATTCGCATGATTTTAGTTTCGTGGCGTAATTTCAAAATTGAATCTGTATCGTCAATAATAAACATTCGCAATCGATTCACATTAAACCCAGCAGTTGTGAACATATCACTTAATTTTGTTGGTGTTCCAATCAAAACATCAATGCCAGTAGAAATATAGTTTTTGTCATAATCCATATCGCCTTTTTCGTGGACGCCATACACTTCAAGACCTGAATTTTTTCCGAATTTTTCAAAAAGCGCCACCATTTCCAGCACTTTGACTTTGTCCTCTACAAAAATCAAAGCACGTGGCGATTCTTCGACCGAACCTGCTAATTTTTGAATTACATTTAAGACTATTGTAGTCGATTTTCCACTGCCGTCAGGAGCAATTACAATACAATCGGCACCACTTTTAAATGCCGAAAATGTTTCTTCTTGCATTTCATTGGCTTCGGCTAACCCGTTTTCGACGAGAGCTTCTTGTAGATTTTCGTTTATTTTTTTTAATTTCATTTCTATATTTTAGACTTTAGATTTAGGATTTTAGATTTTAAACATAAAGAATCCAAAATATTAATTTCGTTTATTTCTAATTCCCTTACTTTTGGTTAAAGAGTTTTATTTACTAGCAAACAATCGCACATCGATTTCTGATATTTCGTTCCCGCCCAGAATAATCAGGCGTTCCACAACATTTCTTAGTTCACGAATATTACCCGTCCAATCATATTCTTGTAACAATTTGACAGCTTCTTTTGAGAATTTTTTAACTGCATTTCCTTGTTCTAAAGCGATTTTTTCGGCGAAATGAAGTATCAATAACGGAATATCATCTCTACGATCGTTTAACGAAGGTACTTTTATCAAAATAACCGCCAATCGATG
>CAMAWK010000014.1 GCA_945861915.1 Flavobacterium psychrophilum
TTTTTTTCTAAAGTTTCGTCTGTTTAGATCGATGGTTTAGTTAGAATTTGTGTTAATTCGTGCTATTCGTGTTAAAATAAATCCCAATATGATCAACAAAACTGTAAAAAAAGTACAAGAAGCACTCCGAGGACTCGAAGACGGAATGACTTTGATGTTGGGAGGTTTTGGATTGTGCGGGATTCCTGAAAATGCTATTGCCGAATTGGTCAAAAAAGAAACCAAAAATCTGACTTGTATTTCCAACAATGCAGGTGTCGATGATTTTGGATTGGGTTTGCTCTTACAAAAACACCAAATCAAAAAAATGATTTCTTCCTATGTGGGAGAAAATGCCGAATTCGAACGCCAAATGCTTTCTGGCGAACTCGAAGTAGAACTCATTCCACAAGGGACTTTAGCCGAACGATGTCGTGCAGCACAAGCCGGAATTCCAGCTTTTTTCACTCCAGCTGGATTCGGAACCGAAGTGGCTATTGGCAAAGAAACACGAGAATTCAACGGAAAAATGCACCTAATGGAATTAGCTTTCAAAGCCGATTTTGCCATTGTCAAAGCTTGGAAAGGTGATACGGCAGGCAACCTCATCTTCAAAGGAACTGCTCGAAACTTCAACCCTTGTATGGCAGGTGCTGCCAAAATCACCATCGCCGAAGTCGAGGAATTAGTCGATGCTGGAACCCTTGATCCCAACCAAATTAATACTCCCGGAATCTTCGTGCAACGCATTTTTCAAGGAGAGAAATACGAGAAAAGGATTGAGAAGAGAACGGTGAGAGAAAGAGAATAGATTAATTTTTTAATGTGAAAATGTACTAATTAAATGGAGAAAGAAAACATAATCGTTTCAAAAACAATAGATTTTGCATTGGATATAATTTCATTCTGTGAAATTTTGGAGCAAAACAGAAAATTCGTAATTGCCAATCAATTATTAAAATCTGGAACTAGTATTGGCGCCAATGTTCATGAGGCACAAAATGCCGAAAGTAGAGCTGATTTTATTCACAAAATTAAAATTGCAGCAAAAGAAATTGAAGAAACAAAATATTGGTTAATATTGTGCGAAAAATCACCAAATTATCCTTTTGAACCTACATTGAAATCGAAAATTAATGAAATAGGACTCATCGTATATAAAATTATAAGTAGTAGTAAATCACGTTAATTGATATATTTTCAAATTAAAAAATTGATACATTGTATTTATGCTAACTAAAGAACAAATCGCCAAACGCATCGCCCAGGAAGTTAAAAAAAATTACTTTGTTAATTTGGGAATTGGCATTCCGACTTTGGTAGCCAATTATATCCCCGAAGGAATTGACGTGGAATTTCAAAGCGAAAACGGTGTTTTAGGCATGGGTCCTTTCCCTTTTGAAGGTGAGGAAGATGCTGATTTAATCAATGCAGGCAAACAAACTATTACCACTTTGGCTGGAGCTTCTTTCTTTGATTCGGCAATGAGTTTCGGAATGATACGTGGTCAACATGTCGATTTAACCATTTTAGGCGCGATGGAAGTTTCAGAAAACGGCGATATTGCCAACTGGAAAATCCCAAAAAAAATGGTCAAAGGAATGGGTGGAGCGATGGATTTGGTCGCCTCGGCAGAAAATATAATTGTGGCAATGATGCATGTTAATAAAGCGGGGGAATCCAAAATTCTCAAAAAATGTACTTTGCCTTTAACAGGAGTTGGTTGTGTTAAAAAAGTCGTTACCGAATTAGCCGTCCTAGAAATCACACCAAAAGGCTTTCAACTTTTAGAACGAGCACCTGGTGTTTCTGTCGAACACATTATCGCCTCCACTGAAGCTAATTTAATTATTGAAGGCGAAATTCCAGAAATGATGATTAATTAAAAAAAATAACCACAGATTAGCAGATTTATAAGAAAATAATCTGCGAATCTACGGTTAAAAAACTTTGTGAACTTTGCGAAAAGCTTTTTGCCTTTGCGGTTAAAAACTACAAATTCGCAAAAAAATCGTTCCCTTTATCATCCGTTATGATAAAAGCGGGAAAATCTTTTACGGTAATTTTTCGCACGGCTTCCATTCCCAATTCTTCAAAATCGACCACTTCTACTTTTAAGATATTTTCTTGAGCTAAAATGGCTGCTGGACCACCGATAGAACCCAAATAGAATCCACCATAAGTTTTGCAAGCATTCATTACTTCTTTGGTTCTGTTGCCTTTGGCAAGCATAACCATACTTCCACCTGCTTTTTGGAACTCTTCTACATATACATCCATTCTACCCGCTGTGGTAGGTCCAAAACTTCCTGACGGCATTCCCTCTGGTGTTTTGGCTGGACCCGCATAATAAATTGGGTGATTTTTAAAATAGTCTGGCATCGGTTTGCCTGAGTCCAATAATTCTTTGATTTTAGCGTGGGCAATATCACGGGCTACAATCAAAGTTCCGTTTAATTTCAAACGTGTTTTGATAGGATATTGTGATAACTTTTTCAAAATATCCCCCATCGGTTGGTTCAAATCAATTTCGATAGCAGGTTCTAAATGAGGAGCTGTTGCAGGCAAAAACTGTTGCGGATTGACTTCTAATTGTTCTAAGAAAACCCCTTCTTTGGTAATTTTCCCTTTAATGTTTCTGTCGGCTGAACAAGACACTCCCAAACCAACCGGACAAGAAGCAGCGTGGCGTGGCAAACGAATGACACGAACATCATGAGCAAAATATTTACCACCAAACTGGGCTCCGATGGCACTTTCTTGGCAGTATAACAATACTTTTTTCTCCCATTCTAAATCACGAAAAGCCTGACCTGACATATTTCCTGAAGTGGGCAAATGGTCAAAATAACCTGCAGATGCTTTCTTTACCGCAGCCAAATTTGCCTCAGCAGAAGTCCCACCGATAACCAAAGCCAAATGATAAGGCGGACAAGCAGAAGTCCCTAAATCTTTGATTTTTTCACGAACAAATTCCTCCATCGATTTTTCGTTCAACAATGATTTGGTCTTTTGATACAAAAAAGTTTTATTGGCAGAACCGCCTCCTTTTGTTAAAAATAAAAACTCATACGAAGCTCCTTTTTTAGCGTAAATATCTATTTGAGCCGGAAGATTTGAACCTGAATTTTTCTCTTCAAACATCGAAATAGGAACAATTTGAGAGTAGCGAAGATTTTTATTTTGAAAGGTGTTGAAAATCCCTTTAGACAACCATTCGGCATCATCAACTCCTGTAAAAACACTTTCTCCTTTTTTGGCCATTACAATCGCAGTTCCTGTATCTTGGCACGAAGGCAACTGACCTTCAACGGCAACAGAAGCGTTTTGTAACAAATTGTAGGCTACAAATCGGTCGTTATCTGTGGCTTCTGGGTCATTCAGAATGTTGTTCAATTTTTGTAAATGAGCAGTTCTCAACATAAACGAAACATCGTTCATAGCTTCTTGTGCTAATAATTCCAATGCTTTTGGGTCAACAGAAAGTATTTCCCTTTCGCCTAGTTTTTCTAGTTTTACGAAGTCAGAAGTTAGTTTTTTGTATTGGGTATCGTCTTTTAAAATTGGATACGGATCCTGATATATAAAGTCCATTTTGATGTGTTTTTTAGGAATGTAAAGTTATTGAAACTCGAGCGGAATTAGAATTAAATAATTACTAAATTGATACTGTTAGGTGCATTTTTAAAAAAACCAACTTGCCACAAAAATAGCTGTAATCACACAAATCACATCTACGATAAGCATCGTTCCAAGCGCATAACGGGTATTTTTGATATTAACCGAACCAAAATATACGGCAATGACATAAAAAGTACTTTCGGCACTGCATTGAAAAATACTACTCAATCGTCCTGTCATCGAATCTGCACCAAAAGTATTCATCGAATCTATTAAAAATCCTCTTGAACCGGCGGAGCTAAAGGGTCTAAGCAGTGCTACGGGCAAAGCGTCGGTGATTTCTTTGCTCACTCCCATATTCGAGAATAAAAAGGATATCCAATGACTGATAATTTCAAATAATCCACTGTTTCTAAACAACGAAATTGCGACTAACATCCCTAAAACATAGGGAAAAATAGTAACTCCTGTTTTAACACCGTTGTTGGCTCCCGATACAAAAGCTTCGTAAACAGTAGTGTTGGCTTCGGTAAATTTTTTCTCTTTTAAAAAGGATAAAATCAAGGTAAAAAGGATAATTACAACCAATATTAAAGCCGATAAGTTGGAAGTGAAAAAGTTCTTTTCAATCAAATCTAAACTATTAACATAAAATAATAAACCAACGATTCCAGCGATTAAAACCATTAAACCGAGGACTAAAGAAGCACTTTTGAAATTGATTTTTTGCTTCACACCCACAATCAAAAAGGCTGCAATTGTTCCTATAAAAGAAGTAATAATACAAGGCAACATGACATCTGCGGGATTGGTTGCTCCAGCTGCAGCTCGATAGCCAATGATAGAAGTGGCGATTAAAGTTAATCCCGAGGCGTGAAGACACATAAACATAATTTGAGCATCACTCGCCTTGTCTTTTTCGGGATTGATGGTTTGCAAACTCTCCATGGCTTTGAGTCCAAACGGCGTAGCAGCTGAATCCAATCCTAGGAAATTAGCGGCAAAATTCAAGGTCATATAGGAAATCGAAGGATGATTTTTGGGTATACTAGGAAAGACTTTTACAAAAACGGGACTCAATATTTTAGCCAATTTTTCGGATGCGCCAGAAATGATTAATAGCTCCATCAAGCCACAGAAAAAAGCCAAATACGCCATCAAAGGCAAAATCAAATCTAGTAAAGTGTTTTTGCAAGTTGGCAAAAGTCCATCCGATTTTTGAACACCGCTAAACACTTTAACCGTTTTATTTGAAAAAACATAGGTTGTGTCGGCATTGAGCGTATCTCGATTGATAACAAATGATTTCGCTTCGGATGCATTGATACTGTCTTGAATAAAAACTGGTATTTGCTCCATGAATTTTTCGGAAATCAAAATAGGATCTTCCTTTTTGCCATTTAAAACATTGTCAATTGTGTAATTGTTCCCAGAAAATAAACTGAACATCACAATTACAATCGATGAAATAAAAATAACCAACCAAAATCTACTTAATACCATGTTTTTTATGTTTACAATTCTAATGCAAAAGGCAACTTCAAAAGGCAACTTCAAAAGGCAACTTTAAAAGTTAAGTTCAAAAGTTAGTTGAAGTTCAAAAGTGAAGTTCAAAAATTTGAGGTTTGAATTACTATTTATTTTTTATTAATTATCATTTTAGATGCAATTGCTATTAATTCTTCAACTTCAATTAAAAGTAGCGCTCTAAAATCTTGACTACCTTCATTTATATAATTTAATATTTTTAAAGAATTTCGAGATTCTTTAATCTCTTTAACAACTAGCGCTAACTTGAAAATCAAATCTTTATCGGTTACTGTTCCTTGAGATTCGCCAAAATTTAAAGCTGAACTCCCAGATGAACGGACAAGTTGATTCTTATAATATTCGTTTTCGTAGCTTTTTTCCAATTTTCGTGTAAAGAAAATACATTCTCCAGCAAAACGAATTAATCTGTCATCAAAATTAAAAATTTTCTCATGAAAAGGATTTGATTCTAACATTATTAATTGAGTTTTGAAGTTGAACTTTGAAGTTGAGTTTTGAGGTTGATTTTTGAAGTTGATTTTTGAAGTTGATTTTTGAAGTTGATTTTTTTTACACATGAATAATCTCTTCTTCAATCAACAACTCCTCTCGTCTTAAACGAAGGAAAATTTGCGCCACAGCAATCGTATCTTTTTCGCAATAAGTTACAATTCTATCAATGTCTTTTTCTACATAAAAAACGTGACCCACTTGACTACCATCTATATCGCCTTTCGAAGTTGGAATTCCCAACACTTTACACATCAATTTTAAAGAGGTGAAATGTTTGTAATCGCCAAACTTCCATAACTCTAAAGTATCTAAATGGGGAATTTCCCATGGTTTTTTGCCAAATAAATTGAGTTTGTTGGGAATCGCAATGTTGTTGATAATCATTCGTCGGGCGATAAACGGAATATCGAATTCCTTGGCATTATGACCACACAAAACATGTTGCGGTTGATTGAAATGATTGTTCAAGAGATTGATAAAATCATTCAAAATTTTCTTTTCTTCTCCAAAAAAGGAAGTCACTCGAAAATTGCGAACATGGCCTTTGATGACAAAATACCCAACCGAAATACAGATAATTTTTCCAAACTCTGCCCAAATACCCGCTCGTTCATAAAAATCTTCGGCCGTTGATTCTTCTTTTCGTTGGTATTGGGTTTTGTGTTCCCAAAGCGATTGCATTTCTGAATCTAAAGCATCAAAATTTTCTTGTTCTGGAACAGTTTCAATATCTAAAAACAGAATGTTATTGAGGTTTATTTTTTCGATCATAATTTGATTTTTGAGCCACGAATTCACGAATTTAAAGAAAAAAAATAGAGGTGTATATCAAAAAAATAGAAAATTCGTGAATTCGTGGCTATCCTTTCAAAATAAACTTTGCTGTGTAGTAGGATTTTCGTGTTCGAGTAACCATTTTTTGCGCCACAAACCCCCAACGTATCCAGTGAGCGAACCATCGGTTCCAATTACTCTGTGGCAGGGAATTACAATCCAAAGTTGATTTTTGCCATTGGCTGCAGCCACCGCGCGAATCGCTTTTATGTCACCTAATTGCTTTGATAATTCTAGGTAAGAAATAGTTTTTCCGAAAGGAATTTGGAGTAAACCGTTCCAAACTTTTTTTTGAAATTCGGTTCCAGATGGATTTAATTTAAAAATAAAATCGGTTCTTTTTCCTGCGAAATAATCATTGAGTTGGGAAACGACTTCATCCAAAACTGTTGGAATTATTTCAGAACAAAGTCCTTCATCAGCAACAGAAATAGTTGAAATACCTTTTTCATCACCTACGATTTTGGCGATTCCTATAGGTGTTTTGATGTAAGCGGTTTCCATGTAATAATGGATTAGTGACAACTACAATCGTCGCCACAACTTTTAGATGTTTTTTTCTTTTTGAAAAAGAATTTTTTGAATAAGAAAAATAAGGCAATTCCAAGTGCTGTAAAGGATAATATTTCTTGGTACATAACGGTTTATTTTAATAACTGAAAAGCAATCAAAGCCACAATATAAGCCAATCCACTCATAAAAATCAATTGTCCCAAAGGCCATTTCCAGCTATTGGTTTCTTTTTTTGTAACAGCAAGCGTACTGGCGCATTGCATGGCAAAAGCATAAAACAACAAAAGGGAAACACCAGAGGCAAAATTAAATATTTT
Organism: Flavobacterium psychrophilum; assembly: GCA_945861915.1. Classification (GTDB taxonomy): domain Bacteria; phylum Bacteroidota; class Bacteroidia; order Flavobacteriales; family Flavobacteriaceae; genus Flavobacterium; species Flavobacterium psychrophilum_E. The sequence goes on from CAMAWK010000014.1 coordinate 7,308, forward strand.
TTTTCCAGTCTCAGGATGGACTTCTGCAGCCATTTTGTTTTTGATTGTATCTTCTTTATCGTTCGTTCCTACGCTGTAAATGGTTGCCAAAGTGCCTACAAAAACCTCTCTAGCCGCAAACGAACTGATGATGGCAATACCTATTTTCCAATCGTATCCCAAAGGAGCAATTGCGGGTTCGATACTTTTTCCCATGACTCCAATAAAGGAATTTTCGAGTTTAAAAGCAGCAATTTTATTGTTTAATTCGTCTTCTGAGAGATTTGCGTTTTGGCTTTCTGATCTAATAATCGAATCGGCATTGTTGAATTTTTCTGTTGGTCCATAGGAAGCCATAAACCACAAAACCACCGAAATAGATAAGATAATTTTTCCCGCACCAAAAACAAAATCCTTCGTTTTTTCGATTACGTTGATTGCCACATTTTTGAATAGTGGCAATTTGTAATTGGGCATTTCGACCACAAAAAATGTTTTACAATTTAGTTTTAATGCTTTGTTTAAAATATAAGCCGAAAAAATCGCCATTCCAAAACCCAACAAATACAACAACATCAAGGTCATTCCTTGTCGATTGATAATTCCTAAAACTTTTTCATCAGGAATAACCAGCCCTATAATTATAGCATACACAGGCAATCGAGCGGAACAAGTGGTGAAGGGCGTAACCAAAATAGTAATGAGTCGTTCTTTCCAGTTTTCGATATTTCGGGTTGCCATGATCGCTGGAATCGCACAGGCTGTCCCCGAAATTAAAGGCACAACGCTTTTACCCGAAAGTCCAAATCGACGCATGATTTTATCCATCAAAAAAACCACCCGACTCATATAACCGCTTTCTTCGAGAATAGAAATAAACAAAAACAAAAAAGCAATTTGAGGGATAAATATTAAAATACCACCAATTCCGGGGATGATTCCTTGCGAAATTAAATTGGTAAAACTTCCTGCGGGTAATTGTTCGTTTGCCAATGAACTCAATTGTGCAAAAGTCGTATCGATATAATCCATCGGGATTTTCGACCATTCAAAAATAGATTGGAAAATGCCAAAAAGAATGAAAAAGAAAATCACATAACCCCAAAATTTATGTGTCAAGACTCGGTCTAATTTACTTCTGAAATCTCTAGCGATGGACTTGTCTATGGTTTGTCCTACTTTTAAAACTTCATTGATAAAATGGTAGCGTTTGATGGTTTCTTTTTGCTGCAAACGTTTCAAATCGGAATGCGACTTGGTAAATGCACCTCGAATTTCGTTTCGTTCCAAGTTCAAGAAATTCACATCTTGCGTAATCACCAACCACAATTTGTACAACAATTGATTTGGAAACGTTTTTTGGAGATTAGAAAAATAATCCACATCAATACTTGAAGCGTTTACACAAGGCTCTTTTGATAAGGATTTATAATTAATAATTAGTTTTTTTAACTCCTCAATTCCCTCACCTTTTCGGGAACTGACTAGCGCAATTTTGGTTTTTAACTGATTTTCAAGATGCGGAATATCCAACGAAATTCCTTTGTATTTCATTCTATCAGACATATTAATGACCAAAATAGTCGGAATTTCAAGGTCTTTTATTTGGGTAAAAAGCAATAAATTTCGCTTTAAATTTTCGACTTCGGTAACCACCAAAGCCACATCAGGATAGAGTTTGTCGTTTTTGTTGAGTAACAATTCAATCACCACACTTTCGTCAATCGAACTGGCATTTAGACTGTAGGTTCCTGGTAAATCAAGGATGTTGGCTTTGACATTATTAGATAATTTGCAAAAGCCAATTTTCTTTTCAACGGTAATACCTGGATAATTCCCCACCTGTTGATTCAAACCGGTAAGTTGGTTAAAAACGGATGTTTTACCAGTGTTTGGATTCCCAATTAGCGCCACATTGATGTTTTCCTTACTCATCTTGGCTTACTGATTTTTGTTAAGCATTTCAACCTGAATTTCCTGCGCTGTCTCTAATCGAATAGCCAAATGCGAACCATTTACATTGAGGTATAAAGGATCACCAAAAGGTGCAATTTGAATTAATTCAACTTTGTTCCCAGGCAAACAGCCCATTTCGAGTAATTTTAATGGAATGGCTTCGACATCAAAATCTTTGATGATGGCTAAATCTCCTTTTTTTAGGTTGGCGATAGTAGGTTGCAAATCTTATTTAGATTGAATTAAGATTACAAAAGTACTGATAAAAAAAGAATTTAAAATGACAATTGTCATTTTATCGGGCTAAATGGATGAAAAATTTAAACACGAATTTCACAAATTTACACGAATTAATTTGTGTAAATTTGTGAAATTCGTGTTTACTTTATTATATTTAATCTTCCAAAAGCCAATTAATATCTTCTATTAAACGAGTGATTTCCTCTTTTTTGGTGCCGTCATAAAAACCACGAACTCGTTTTTTGGTGTCGATCAAAACAAAATTTTCGGTATGAACCATATCGTATAATTCCTCAGGTTTGCCTTGTTTTACTGCCAAAAATGATTTTCGAGCCATAGCATAAATCGCTTTTTTGTCGCCTGTAACTAAGTTCCATTTAGTATCAATTACACCATTTAATTGGGCATAGTCTTTCAAAACCGAAACCGAATCTACATCAGGCATGACCGTAAAAGAAAGTATTTTGACTTTCGGATTGTTCAAAAATGCTTTCTGAACATCGAATAAATTAGTGGTCATTTTTGGGCAAATCGACCCACAAGTAGTGAAGAAAAAATCGGCTACATAAATCGTGTTTTCATAGTCTTTTTGGGTAATAACTTTTCCGTTTTGATTGGTAAAGGAAAAATCGGCAATCGTGTGGTATTTGCTTTTGTATTGCATCGTCGAATCAACCAGTTCTGGGTTGACATCCGCAGGATTAAAGATGGGAAGCGACTTTTTGGGTTTTATTGCATTATAAAATAATGAAATCGTAATCACTGAAAAAATCAACAACCCAATAAAAAATTTTCGATATTGATACAAAAAGGAGCGCATAAACTATTTTTTTCAAAAGTACTAAATAAGCGAATTATTCTCCCTCTGTTTTAACTTTTCGGATGGAATAATTAACCAAATACAAACCAATTAAAGTAATAAAACCACCTATGATAATAAAAACCGTCAAGGCTTCGCCAAAGAAAAGTGTACCAAAAATAACCGCCACAATTGGATTAATGTATGCATAAATACTGCTTATTTCGGGTGGTAATTTTTGTAAAGCATAAATAAAAGCGATAAAAGTCAAAACCGAACCAATAATCACCAAATACGCCATTGCCCACCACGATTGTGCAGGAATTTCGGTGACAGAAACACCAGCATCAGTCAGTTCGGTAACAACCAAAATAAAAAAACTCGATAGCAACATTTGCAATCCCAAGCTAAAATACGGATTGAAACTCGCCGCCTTTTTTTTGGTGTACAACGAGCCAAAAGCCCAAGTGACGGTCGCTAACAACGACAGGAAAATACCAAACTGAAAATCAGGATTAATAAAATCGGCTAGATGATCATAAAAAATAAAACAGATACCGCCAAAACTGACTAAAAATCCCAAAATGGACAAGCGGTTTATTTTTTCGCCTTTGAAAAGCATAATCAGTACAATCCAAATGGGGAAAATCGCTCCGATAATCGCTCCCAACCCACTGCTAATGTATTTCACGCCCCAAGTACTGAGTCCGTTGCTACAAACAAAATTGAGAACAGTCAAAATAAGGATGGTTTTCCATTGTTTGCCTTTGGGCCAAGGCGTTTTTTTGAACAAAAAATAACCCACATACAAAATCCCGCCTATTCCTTGTCGGATTCCCGCCATCTGAAAAGCGGGCATACATTCGACCGCTACTTTCGAGGCAATCCAAGTAGTTCCCCAAAAAAAACTCACCCAGCACAACGCCAAAATAGGCAAACCAATTGTGTTTATTTTGGATAAAAAAGCTGTTTGAATTCGGGCTCTCACGCTACAAATTGGGTTTTGAAAAAGTGTATCCTAAAACAGTTTCGATTTTGGTACTCAAAATTGTTTTGCCAAAAGTAGGGCTTTCCAAACTAAATTGAGGTAATTCAAGCCCGAAATCAAGGGCTTTTTGGGTGTAATATTCCTCACGACTGGGATGTAATGGCGCTACAGCGTTGAAGGTTTGGCCAAATACTTCTATTTGCTCAGTATGACAAATAATCCTCAAAATAATCCCGATACAATCCTCTTGATGAATCAAATTGATAGGTGCTTTGGGATTTTCGAGGTTTCTTTTTCCAGCCAAAAACGGAATCGGGTGGCGGTCTTCGCCAATTAATCCGCCAAAACGAACAATAGTTGTTTTGAAATTATTATTGTTTTGCAAAAGTGCTTCAACAACAACGAGTTGTTTGCCACTTTCGGTTTCGGGATTCAAAGGCGAATCTTCGGTAATGATGGAATTATCTTCCGGATAAACCGAAGTTGAACTCACAAAAAGTACATTTTTGACTGTCGATTTTTCGATATGCGGAATCAGATGCTGCATTTTTTTTACAAAAATAGCTTCCAAAGGATTTACAGCATTGTTTCCTCTCAATTTGGGTGGAATGTCAATAATGAGTGTTTCACTTTCGTGAAGGAAATCGGTACAATTCCCAGAAACGCCATCACTTTCTAACGTAATAAGAAAAGGATTGATTCCAACATCTTGTAAAAAAGTCATTTTATCTTCGGAGGTTGTCGAACCTTTTACCGAAAATCCTATTTCTATCAAGGCTTTCGCCAAAGGCAATCCCAACCAACCACAACCCAAGATGCTTATTTGTTTCATATTATTATTTTTATTTTCCACAGATTTAAATAGACTTTTTATGTTGAAAATAGTTGTCTTTTTTTTGCCACAGATTAACACAGATTTAAACGGATTTTTATTAGTTTTACTTGTTGGGTGTAATTCGTAAAAATTCAAATAAACCAAATTAATTTAAAAATTAAACCACATAGATTCATAGAAAAAAGAGTTTGATAGCCCATTTTATGGGTTTAACTAGCTCTGTATTCTATAATAAAGCGAAGCTTCTTTTTTTAATTTTCAAAATCTATGAATCTATGTGGTGAAAAATTAATTAATTGAATTACACCCAACGGGTTAGTTTTTATATTTTTGAATGCGGTCACAAATTGTTACCACATAATTTTTTTTAAAAGAAAACAAATCTGTGCAAATCTGTTTAATCCGTCCCGATAGCTATCGGGATCCGTGGCTAATTTTTATTTTGAGCGTAGCGAACCGCTAAAAGCCTTTTTTCACCAACATATAATAATCCCCTTCCAAAACCCGATACCCTTGATCGTACACAAAATAATACTTATTGCCCGTATTGGTGTTCAGGATATTGGTAAAAAATTCAAAGTCAAAACCCTTGCTCAATAGTTTCGATTTGGTGGTTTTTGATTTTTCTTCTGGATTTAGTTCCGACAGAATACGGTAATTTTTGCGCAGTTTGTTGTTTACATTGCGCATAAAATTGGTGCTGTCTTTGTTTATTTTGTTGTTGTAGGCATTGCGGCAACCGTCGCTACAAAACTTTTTGTCTTCGCGACCTACAATTTTATCTCCACATTCTAGGCAGGTTTTGTCCATAGTTTTAATATTTTAAAATTGACCTTTGTGTTGTAACGCTTGTTCGATATGCGCCAAATGATGGTTACAATGCCAAGCATACATCCCGATTACTTCATCTAAACAAGAAGTTTTACCAGTCGCTGGATGCGTAAATGTTCGTTTTAAATCCGTTTCGCCCAAACTTTTGAGCAACAAAACCCAACGATAATGAACGCTTTCTAGGAGTTGAAGCGAATGGAAAATGTCATCGGAATTACCATCAACCAGTTTTGCCCATAATTGCTCTTCATAAGGTTTTATAGTTGGATTGTCTTCGGTCAAAGCGAGTTTAAACCGAATAATCGAATTTATATGACTATCGGCGCAATGATGCACCACTTGTTTGATGCTCCAACCCTCGGGGCGATAAATCCAATTCAACTGCTCGACAGAAAGTGTTGATGTGATTTTTTTTATTTTATTGGGGAATGTTTCTATGGCTGAAATCCAAGTTTCAAGCTGTTCTTGAGAGATTACCTCTGGTTTTTGGTATCTGCCGATGGGGTATTTTAGGATTTCTAAAGTAGTTTCTTTGTTCATTGTCTTTGGATTTTAATTTTTATCTAATTCTAAAACAATATTTGTAATTAGGTTCACCACGGAACCATAAAACTTTAAATTGACTTTTTCGAATTCATCCGTATGTTGATGGTAGTCTGGGGTATCCATAACGCCCAAGTATAGAAATGGAATTCCTTTTTTGTGGAAAGGAGCATGATCGCTACTTTCTGTCCAGTTGTCAATAAATGCTGTTTTCTTAACGGGTTTATCAAATCCAAATAGAACATCAATATTGGTTAGGTTTTGTAATGGCGCAATTATCTTTCTCAATTTAGGATGGTAATTTGTCCCAACAATAATTAATTCATCATTAGTGTCATTTCTAGAAATCATATCAAGGTTTATATTCATTTTAATTGACGAAAGATTTATGGGCGAATGGTCAACAAAATAAGCTGATCCAGCAGTGCCTTCCGATTCTTCTGCATCAAAAAAGCAAAAAACCAAAGAGTGACTCGGTTTGTGAATTGAAAAATACTGAGCCAATGCTAGTAAACCACAAACACCAGAAGCATTGTCGTCGGCACCGTTGTATATTTTGCTATCAATAACCCCTAAATGATCATAATGTGCCGACAGTACAATATAGTCTTCGGGGTAAGTCGTTCCTCGAATACATCCCGCAATATTTGTCGCATCGGGAAAATATGTGCCATTGTTTGTATAGGTAAAATGTTGTTTATAGGTGTCATTAAATGAAGAAACCCCCAATTTTTTTAACCGATTTATGATGAAATCTTGCGCAATATAAGATTCTTTTGTTCCAGGAAACCTACCTTTCAAACTATCACTTGATAAAAACTGTAAGTCTTTTGTAATTGTAGTTGGGTCTGTAATCAAGATTTCAGAAATTGGCGCTTTAGATTGTAATGCTTTTCGTTGTGATTGAATTTCAGCATACGCTTTTTGTGTTGGATTACAGCCGGTAAAAAATAAAATACTAACTATAATTCCCACTAAAAGGGGAAACGCATTGGGTTTTGAATTAAAAAATAATAGTTTCATGGTGTAATTATATTTGTTATCATTTTTAGTTAAACTTAAAACTAAATTTTGTTTTGGTTATTAAACCCCAAACAAGCTGTTTTAGAATAGTGAAGAAACAGTTAAAAAAAAAAGTTTAAAAAATCATATTGGTTTATTTTGCTAGATAAACTTTCAATGGCTTCAATCCAAGTTTTTAAATCAGCTTCAGAAATGACTTCTGGCTTTTGACAGTGTTTTATTGGGTATTTAAGTTTTTCTAAAGTAGTTTCTTTGTTCACAATATTATAAGTTTATTTCATTTAAAATCAATCAAATATACTACATATTTTCCATTTACAAACGCTTACAAATAGTTACAACCGAAAGTAAATAGTTAGTAACCGAATAAAGTTTTAAAGCTATCACATCTTTGCCCTGTTGATTTGAACGAGTCATTCAACAAAACTTTTATAAACCATTTAAATTTTACACGCCATGAATGCATTAAGAAACAAAGTACAGTTAATCGGTCACGTAGGTCAAGATCCAGAAATCAAAACTTTTGACGGAGGCAAAAAAGTTGCTAATTTAACCATCGCTACCAACGATAGTTACAAAAACGACAAAGGAGAAAAAGTAGAACAAACCGAATGGCACCGAGTAGTTGCCTGGGGAAAAACAGCAGAAATCATAGAAAAATATGTAACCAAAGGCAAAGAAGTTGCCATCGAAGGCAAACTCACCCACCGTAGTTATGACGACAAAAATGGCGAAAAACGCTTTATCACCGAAGTAGTCATGAATGAATTGTTATTAATGGGGAAATAAAAAAACCAAATAGAACACAAATTCCGCAAATTGGTAAGAACTAAAATCTGTGCCGATTTGTGGAATTCGTGTTTTTATTCGACAATTTTCAAAACATCCGTCAGCTTTACGAAAGCGTGAAAGTTTTCGTGCTCGATGGTAAAATCAATTTTTTCGTGTTCCCAAGTGGTGTGAAAAGGAATGTGAACCGCATGTCCACCAACATTTAACACTGGCAACACATCGGATTTTAAGGAATTGCCTATCATCAAAAATTCGGCAGGATTTATCTCTAATCGTTTCAATAAATCCAAATAATCTTTTTCTTTCTTGTCCGACATCACCTCGATATGGTGAAAGTATTTGCCCAAACCCGAATCGTGTAACTTTCGGCGTTGGTCTAGCAAATCGCCTTTGGTGGCAACCACCAATTTGTACTTCCCATGCAACGCCTTCAAGGTTTCTTCGACTCCATCCAATAAAACAATGGGTTTTTCGAGTAATTCTTTTCCATATTCGATAATTTTTTCGATGACTTCAATCGGAATTGTGTTGTTCGAGATTTTCATCGCCGCTTCAATCATCGAGAGAATATAGGCTTTGATTCCGTAACCATAGATTTTGATATTCTCGATTTCAATTTTAAACAATTCCTTAGATATATTTTGATGCGTCAAATAATCCGCCATCAAACCACAAAATTTTTCTTCGGTTTCCAGAAAATAGGTTTCGTTGATAAACAAGGTGTCGTCGGCGTCGAATGCAATTATTTTTGGGCATTTCATTCTTTGAAAATATTATTCTGAAAATTCAATTATATGATATTTTTTATTTCTTTCATCAATATAGGAAAGATAGAAACGATTATGGTGACGAAAAATATTTTTACGATTTAATCCCAAATCATAATGTTTTTCTTTTTCTATAATTTTTTCGTGTTCGTGAATTTTGTCAAAAATGTTTTTGCTAATTTCACCATCAACATGATTAAAATTAGTGTCAAAAAGACATTCAATACGCGTGGATTTAGTATAGGAATAACTATTATAAGCACTCATAAATGGGTTGAAAGACATTGTTCCTGCTAATCCGCCTACTGCAAATCCACCCATTGGCATTCCTCCAAAACCGCCCATCATTGGCATTCCTCCAAAACCTCCGCCGGAACGTTCCGTGTAACCCCCAATAGTTAGCTGAATATTGTTGTTTGAAGGAAAAGCAACAATTCCTAATTTTCCGTTACTCACTTTTCTTAAAAACTTGGAAGATTTTTCAAGTTCCCTTACTCTTTTATTGTCTTTGAACCAAATGGAACTGTTTTCTTGAATAATGGGAGAATTTTTAAATTCAATAGTATCAATATCATCATAGATTGTTAATTCTTTAATCAAATTGTTGTTTTTTAAATCTTTGGCTGTTAATATCAACTCCTTTGATGAACAAATGGCTTGGTAAAGAATTCCATTATTGAAAAATGAATTATCAGAACTCGAAAAACTATCATCCATTAATTTAGGTTTGTCAAAGTCATATTCTTTTGATGTAAAATCTTTTGTATTGATACTAATTACTTTGGTTTTGGTATTCTGATTATCAAAAGTGAAAATTAATTCATCATCGATTTGATATAGTTTGACTTTATCCGAAGTGGTTTCTATAGAATTTGGCATATTTAAATCAATTTTAGTAAGTGAGCCATTATTCCAAGTATTAGAAGTCAATATTTCATAAGGATGTTTAGTAGATCCTATTCCATCGTTGGTATAAACCACATGGTAAAAAGAGATAGGGTGTTTGAGAAAACTTTTATCATTCTTAAATTCATAAAAGTTCACATTATCGGTTTTTTTATCCACAGTCATTAAATAAAAAATATTGTTTTGTGTAATCCCTTCTACAAATTTTTCTGATTCAAATTTTAATTCAATTTTGGATTGAGTCACTTTTTGAGTTTTAAAATTAAAGTCGACATAACCAAATTTTTTGTCTTTATTATCTTTAAAAAAAACAGTGTAGGTGTCTTCAAAAATAGAATATCCAATAAATTTTTTAAACTTATTATTCAATTCTTCAGTTTCCAAAGTATTGATTTTTTTGAATTGACTGTCTAAAAGAGTGATAATCGTTTTGTCACTATCATCGACTAATAAAACCAATTCATTGGTTTTATCATTCGAAATAGTAATTGTTTCCTTTTCACTGTAAAAAGAATTTTCGTAATCAATATCAATAGCACCAACGTGATTTTGAGCGGTTAGTGATAGAGAAAATACGACTAAAAATAAATATAGATTTTTCATATTTTTAAAGTTTGGGCATAAATGTAAGATATTTTTTTAGAAAATATTAATCATCAAAACCGATTCCTGAACCATACCTTTTGCCATTCTCTTTTTAGAATCAAAAAGGCAACTTGTTCTGCTAACGATACTAAATCAGAGCCATCCAAACTTTTTACTTCCTGTTCTGGAACATCAATTATGTATAGCAAATTCAAATACTCGGCAAATTTGTACTGAATCAATCGGTATACTTTTTCGGATAATTGAATTTTTAATTCTTCTGGCGAAATGCATTTGGGAAAATCAACACCTTCATTGGCCAAATTGAAATCTTTGTTGAGTTGTTCAATCAATTTGAGATACAGGCTTTCTTTCTCAGCTTCTGAGAGCAATAAATCGGTAGTTTGTGGAGCAATAAACTTCATGTGGATTTTTGTGTTTTAGAAATTTTATTTTCCCATAAGGTTACTATTTTAGCCAAAATTACATCACCGCCAGCATAGAAAAAAACGGCTCCCATGGGAGGATTTGCAGCGGGGATTACCCCAAAAGTTTTTGGAACCCAAGTCCAACATTTGAAATACGTTCCTACCAATTCAATAAAGATAACACAAAGGGCGATGGAATAATAGACGTTTGCCCATTTTTTTCTTCGCATTAAAACAAAAAAAAGTGTTCCGAAAATAAGCGAAAAAACATCATTCAAAACAATTCCAACTCCCAAAAAGAGAAAGAAAAATGAAATCAAAAATAGTTTTCTGAGTGTCCCTTCATTTTTAATAAAAAAGGAGGTTTCTGCCAATACAAATCCCGAAGCATAGACGATAGCGTGACCAAAAGGAACATAAAGCGGAATAGCATGATTCCGATAATCGTACATTTTTAACAATTCACAAAAGAGAAGTTCGCCTAAATAAGACAGAAAAACCATCACGAACATTAATTTTCGGAGGCTTGAAGAAGCAAATATAAAAAAGAAACAAAAATAGGTTATGGCTAAAATAGCTGTTAACATTCCAGCTCGAAAGTAGTTATTCTCAAACGAATCAGAATCTATCCAAAGGGCAAAAATCGTAAATAGGGGAAATAAAAAAGCAAACCAAAGTGCCTTTTTAGAATTGTTTTGTAAGTTGTTAAAAATGGACAATGAAAAAAACCAACTCATTATTTAGACTTTTCTTTTCATCAGATTTTCTCCAAAATGGATGAGAATTGCTTTTTTATCATCTGAAATTGCCATTTGATTTACAATTTCAAATGCATTTGAAGTGAAATCGGCAATAGCGTTTTGTGTAGCTTGTGAAGCTCCAGAAGCATTGAAAATATGTTTTACGGTATTTATTTTCTCTAAATTTTCATCTAAACGAGTTGCAAATAATTGCAATAACTGATTTTTGTCTTCCGCTGAGGCAAATTCCAAGGCTTTAATGAACAAATAGGTTTTTTTGTTTTCGATAATGTCACCTCCTACTTGTTTTCCGAAGGTTTTTGGATCTCCAAAAGCATCTAAAAAATCATCTTGCAACTGAAAAGCCAAGCCTAGATTGAGTCCAAAATCATAAATAGAATTTGCGTTTTCCGTAGTTGTTTCTGCAATAATAGCACCCATTTTCATGGCAGCAGCGACTAAAACAGCGGTTTTGCATTCAATCATTTTTAGATAATCGGGGATAGAAACATCGGTACGGGTTTCAAAATCGACATCCCATTGCTGTCCTTCGCAAACTTCGAGAGCGGTTTTGCTAAATAATTTTGCTAATTCCTTAAAAATACTCGGTTCATATTGTTCAAAATATTGATACGCCAAAATCAGCATTGCATCGCCAGAAAGAATCCCGGTGTTAATATCCCACTTTTCGTGAACCGTTGTATTGCCTCTTCGCAAAGGCGCATCATCCATAATATCGTCATGCACTAGCGAAAAATTATGAAAAACCTCTACAGCCAAAGCCGCTGGAAGTGCTTTTTTATAATCGGCATTAAAAACCTCGGCACTCATTAAAGTCAAAATAGGTCGCATTCGCTTTCCGCCCAACTCCAAAATATATTGAATGGGTTCGTACAAGTTTTTAGGTTCTTTGATGCTCGATTGCGATTGTAAATAGTCTGAAATAAATTCCTGATACTGCTGTGTAGAGTGCATTATAAAAAGTTAGAAGATGGAAGTTAGAAGCGGGGAGTTTTAATGCTAAATCCATTTTTTACACACCACTTTTCACTAGACAAATATAATTGAAATATACTTTACGACCAATTTATGTTTGGAACTTACTTTAAAAAAAATTTGTTCTTATAACATTAAATCAACCCATCTTCTCACTTCCTGCTTCCAACTTCCGGTGTTAAATTAATGTAAATACTTTGGAAACTATTTGCGTATTAAAAGTTTCCATCTTACATTTGCAACCGAAATTTGATATTTCTATCGCCAAAAATGAAAGAAAAAATTATAGCAAAAGCCACCGATATGTTTTTAAAACTGGGTTTTAAAAGCGTCACTATGGATGATATTGCTGGAGAAATGTGTATTTCTAAAAAAACAATCTACAAATATTTTTGCAACAAAGAACTGCTCATAGCCGAAGGAACGGAAATTGTTCACGAACAAATTCATCAAGGAATTACTCAGATTGTTGAAAAAGATTTCAATGCAATCGAAGAGAATTTTGAAATAAGAAAAATGTTTCGAGACATGTTTAAATCTACCGACACTTCACCTGTTTATCAATTAAAAAAACATTATCCGTCTATTTATGAATCGGTAATTACAAGAGAAATTGATCAATGTATTTCGATTTTCAAACAAAATACCCTCAAAGGAATTGACCAAGGATTATATCGAAAGGAAACAGATGTAGATTCATTTGTGAAATTTTATTACACTTTGATTTTTAATATTAATGAAACCACAAAACAAGAATCGGAGGTTTTCAAATTAGAAATGAAAGCATTAGAATATCACACCAGAGCTATCGCCACTACTGAAGGCATAATCGAATTAGAAAAACAATTAAATACTCCAACTTTATGATGAAACAAATTACACTACTCATTATTGCATTAATAACAATGATTGTCAATGCTCAAGAAACAAAACAAAACTATTCTTTTAGCTTAGAACAAGCCATTAGTCATGCCTTAACCCATAACTATTCCATGATTAATGCTGATCGCGATATTGCTGCAGCACAACAAAAAAAATGGGAAACCACAGCGGCGGGTTTACCTCAAATTAATGGAACTGTTGGCTATTTAAACAACATAGAATTCACTCAACAAGGAGTAACTGGTGGAGGTCCTTTTGGAGGTAATGCCGGGGAAGTCAATACAATAGCCTTTGGAACCAAACACAATATGAACGGACAATTGACTTTGAGTCAGCTCCTGTTTGACGGTTCTTATATTGTGGCACTACAAGCTTCGAAAACGTATATAAAGTTTTATGAAAATGCCAAAAGGAAAACCAATGTCGAAATCAGAGAAATGGTCATCCATTCCTATGGAAATGTTTTATTAGCAAAAGAAAGCAGTTTGATTCTTGAAAAAAACAAAGCCATTTTAGAAAAAACATTGTCGGATACGAAGGAAACTTTCAAAAATGGATTGATCGAAGAAGAAAATGTTGAACAACTTCAAATTACTTTGGCGACTATTAACAGTAATTTAAAAAACACTCAACGATTGGTAGGTATTGCCAATAATATGCTCAAAATACTGTTAGGAATTGAGATTAACGACCAATTAACTCTTACAGATTCTTTAGATAATTTGACGATTTCGAATACCAATTTTGCATTTAGTCAAAATGACTTTGTAGTATCTGAAAACATTGATTACCAAATGGGAGCCAGCTTTGAACAACAAAGACAATTAGAATACAAACTACAAAAAAGCAAAGCACTTCCTTCGCTGGGAGCAGCATATAATTTTGGATATAATTCGTTTGCAAATAATTTTTCGTTTGTAAATAGCAATCAAAAATGGAATAATTTCTCCAATGTAGGCGTGAGTTTAAATGTGCCCATTTTTAGTAGTTTAGGTCGAAGTGCTAAAACACAACAAGCCAAAATAGCATTGGAACAAGCCAAAACCCAATTGAGCGAAACCGAGCAAAAACTAAAATTACAATTTGCCAATGCCAAAAGCGAATATGATTTCAGTATAGAAGAATTTGCCACAGCCAAAAGCAACTTGAACCTCGCAGAACGAATCGAAAAAAAGCAACAAATAAAATTTACAGAAGGACTTTCGTCTAGTTTTGATTTTAGCGAAGCCCAAAGACAATTATACACAGCACAACAAAATTACCTTCAATCGATGGTCAATATTATCAATAAAAAAGCAACTCTAGAAAAAATTACAAACAAAAACTAATACTATCACTATGAAAAAAATAGCCTTAATTAGCCTTTTAAGTTTTCTTCTTTTCGCCTGCGGAAATAAGGAAAACGAACAAACTCTTGAAAATTTAATTGAAACCAAAAACGTAAAAGCGTTAAACGAAAAGAAAACCGTTTTACAAGCTGAAATCACCAAAATTGAAGAGGCATTGGCAAAATTAGACACCAAAAAAGAAGAAGCATTAGTTTCTGTTACCATCCTAAAAGATACTGTTTTTAGTCATTATTTAGATATTCAAGGAAATGTAGATACCAAAGAAAATATTTTGGTACAACCTGAATTTAGCGGTACTTTAACTTCATTAACTGTAAAAGCAGGACAACGTGTTAGTAAAGGTCAAATCCTTGGAAGATTCGATGATGCTGGACTGAGCCAACAATTAGCCAGTTTAGAAAGTTCGTATGCTTTAGCCAAAACTACTTTTGAAAGACAAAAAAATCTTTGGGACAAAAAAATTGGTTCTGAAATCCAGTTTCTTCAAGCACAAAACCAAATGACTGCAGCCCAAAAAGGGGTGGCACAATTAAAAGCTCAATTATCTAAAACTATTATTCGCGCTCCATTTTCGGGAACAATTGACGAGGTTTTTGTAGAAAAAGGACAAGTAGTAGCGCCTAGTCCACAAGGCTTAATGCGAATTGTAAACCTCAACAATATGTTTGTTTCGACTTCAGTTCCTGAGAGTTATATTGGCAAATTGAAAATTGGAGATAAAGTATCGGTTTTCTTAACTTCATTGAATAAAACCTATTCAGGAAAAGTACGCCAAATTGGTAATTTTATCAATCCAAATAACCGAAGTTTTGGTATTGAAGTAGGGTTGCCAAATCCTGATAATTTACTAAGACCCAATCAAGTAGCCAAACTTCAAATTGTAGATTATGTAAATACTGGAGCAATTGTAGTTCCAACTGGAGTTATCCAAGAAGACGGAACAGCTGCAAAATATGTGTACATCGTGGAAGGTAGCAACGGAAAAACTGGAATTGCCAAAAAAGTAATTGTTGAAATTGGAAAATCATCGGATAATGTAACTGAAATCCTTAGCGGATTAAACGCTGACGATATTATCGTTACCGAAGGAGTAAATAGTATTTCTAACGGAATGAAACTTAATTTTTAAAAAAAGTGTAAGATTGTTTAAAAGTGTAAGATTGTTCAATAAAAACGCAACAGTCCTAAACCTTTAAACCAAATTAAACAACTTTAAACCAAAATATATGTCACACAAAAACAAAGAATTCAGCATATCGAGTTGGGCGATTGACAATCGTGTAACAGTATATATTTTCACGCTTTTAGTAACCATCACAGGGCTTATCGCCTATACCTCGATGCCACGTGAGGATTTCCCAGAAATCATCGAGAACAAGGTGTACATTTCCTCTGTTTTTCCTGGGAACTCAGCCGAAGATGTAGAAAAACTGATTGTAAAACCACTCGAAAAAGAACTTAAAAACATTAGTGGTGTTGAGCGAGTAACCGCCAGTTCGTTCCAAGATTACGGAATGATTATCGCCGAGTTTTCGGATAAAGTTACCATCGAAGAAGCCAAATTAAAAGTAAAAGATAAGGTTGATATTGTAAAATCTGATACTGACTGGCCCAATCTAGACAACGGAAGTAAGGTAGAACCAAGTGTTTTTGAATTAAACATTTCGGAAGAAGTGCCTATTTTGAATATTCATTTAAAAGGAAATTACACTACGCAACAACTCAAAAAATATGGCGAAAGACTGCAAGATGATATCGAAGAAATCCCGGAAGTAAAGAAAGTAGAAATACTTGGAGTGGATGATAAAGAAGTCGAAATAGCGGTCGATATTTTCAAAATGACTGCGGCTCAAGTTTCGTTTGACGATATTCAAAATGCTGTAAAATATGAAAACATGAC
>CAMAWK010000015.1 GCA_945861915.1 Flavobacterium psychrophilum
TAAACCTTAAACTTCAAACTAAATAAGATGAAAGTAACTCAACATATAGAAAACGCACAAGGAAAACCATTGTTTTCTTTCGAAATTGTACCACCACAAAAAGGGAGTAATATCAAGGATTTATATGAAAATATTGATCCTTTGATGGAGTTTAAACCGCCTTTTATTGACGTGACCACGTCGAGAGAGGAATATGTTTATATCGAGAAAGATGGACTTTTTGATCGAAAAATCACTCGTATGCGTCCCGGAACGGTTGGGATTTGTGCTTCTATTCAACATAAATATGGAGTAGATGCCATTCCGCACGTGTTGTGTGGCGGATTTACAAAAGAAGAAACCGAGTATGTTTTAGTCGATTGCCACTATTTAGGAATTGATAATTTAGTGGCACTTCGCGGTGATCCAATGAAGGGCGAAAAATATTTTGAACCTACCAAAGGAGGACATTCCAACGCTGTGGATTTAGTAAAACAAATCAAAGCGATGAACGGAGGGCAGTTTTTACACGACAGTTTACCAATAGAAAATGCACCCGATTTTTGTATTGGTGTTTCGGGTTATCCCGAAAAACACATCGAAGCACCGAGCTTGGAAGCTGATTTAAAAAGACTAAAAGAAAAAGTAGATGCAGGTGCCGATTATATCGTAACACAGATGTTTTTTGATAATCAACGCTATTTCAATTTTGTCGAAGCTGCTCGTGCAATAGGAATTACAGTACCCATTATTCCGGGAATAAAACCCGTTGCGGTGAAACGACATTTGCAATTATTACCACAAGTTTTTTGGTTGGATATGCCCGAAAGTTTAATAAAATCAATAGAAAACGCCAAAGACAATGTGGCTGTCCGACAAATAGGAGTCGAATTTGCCGTGCAACAATCC
Organism: Flavobacterium psychrophilum; assembly: GCA_945861915.1. Taxonomy (GTDB): domain Bacteria; phylum Bacteroidota; class Bacteroidia; order Flavobacteriales; family Flavobacteriaceae; genus Flavobacterium; species Flavobacterium psychrophilum_E. Next base: position 889 of record CAMAWK010000015.1, read on the forward strand.
AAAGAATTAATCGAATTTGGTGTTCCCTGTGTACATTATTATTCTATGGGAAAATCCGATAATATTCATCAAATAGCCAGTCAGGTTTTTTAGATTTTGTAGAGACGTTGCATTGCAACGTCTCTATTGATAATTCGTTCAGACTTTGCATTGCAAAGTCTCTACAGAAATTATTTTGTCATTTCCCTAAAAACCGTCTCCAAATTTTTATTTTTTTGATTCAATTGTAATGTTTTCAATCCATTTGCATTCGCAAAATCAAAAATAGCTGGGCGCATATCTTTGTCGGCTTCAAAAGTCAATTCCCAAATTAAATCCTGAGTATTTGTGAAAGAATTCAGGTTTTCGATTCCTGAGATTAATTCTTCGCTTACATTTTTGTCAAATTCAACCTCAATAATTTGTGAATTCGTGGCTGAAATTAGTTTGTCTAATTTTTTATCGGCTACAATTTTACCTTTATCAATAATAATTACTCGATCACAAATGGCTTCTACTTCTTGCATAATATGTGTCGAAAGAAAAACCGTTTTGTCTTTGCCCACGTTTTTAATCACGTTTCTAATTTCGACTAGTTGATTGGGGTCTAAACCGGTTGTTGGTTCGTCCAAAATCAACACATCTGGATTGTGCAACAAAGCATTTGCCAATCCTACTCGTTGACGATAGCCTTTTGATAATTGTTCTATTTTTTTGTGGCTTTCATTGGATAAGCCTGTGAGTTGAATTACCTCTTCAATTCGAGAGGTAGTCACCTTATAAACATCAGCATTAAAGGCTAAATATTCCCCAACATACAAATCTAAATACAAAGGATTATGCTCTGGCAAATACCCAATCGATTGTTGCACTTTCTTAGTCTGCAAATTGACATCAAAGCCATTGACCAAAGCAGCACCTTCATTTGCAGCAATATAAGTGGTCAATATTTTCATCAAAGTAGATTTTCCAGCTCCATTTGGTCCCAAAAAACCGACAATTTCCCCTTTTTTGATGCTAAATGAAATACTGTCTAACGCTTTTTGAGTTCCGTAACTTTTCGAAATATTTTTTACTTCTATTGACATAAATTTTTTATTTGTTACAAAAGTATACAGAAAATATATTTACTTGATAAATATTAAAAATTTTATTGCCCTTTTTAAAATTCTATATTAGTTACCGAAAAAACGGTATCATTATTGGAATTAAACTTTAAATTATTTAACAATTTAAATTTATAAAAATGAAAAAATCATTGCTTATTCTCGTATTGGCTATATTTAGCTTTGCAAACGCTCAAAAAGAAACTATTTTAGTTTTAGGAAATGTGGGATTTTATTCCCAAAAAACAGGTGATTCAGGAAACGCTCGTGAGCAAAAATCTTTTAATTTTTCTCCAAAAGTAGGGTATCAATACAATGACAATTGGACCGTGGGTGTTGAATCTTCCATTGGAAATTCAAAAAACACTTACACATCTGGAGAATATAAATCTAATAATTTTTCGGTAGGTGGTTTTGTTCGTTATTCTAAAAAAATAGGAGAGCTTTTTTCTCTCTATGCTGATTTAGGAACGGGCTATCAAAATGTTGAGCAAACTCAACAAAATGTTGGGGATTTTCCCTTCACTTCAACAACTAAAGCAAATGGAATTTATGTAGGTGTAACTCCAGCTTTACTTTTAAACATAACTAAAAATTTTGGGTTAAACTTTAACATTGGAGGTTTGGGATATGATACCTTAAATAATTCTACAAATAATGAACTAGATACAAAAAGATTTAATTTTAGTTTTGGTCAAGCATTTAGCGTTGGGATTTCTAAAAATTTTTAAATTTCTAAAGGCTTCATTTTGTAAAAATTCATTCTTTTTTTTGGTTAACTGAAAATAAAACTTATATTCGCATAGAATTTAAGAAAAACAAAATGTCAAACAACCGTTTTTATTTTAGCAACACTTATTATTTCTTTTTTAGGAAGTAAGGATTGTTTATGGTTATTTGAAACACAAGAAGCAAATAAAACTAATATACAATCCTGATGAAAATCAGGATTTTTTTTTGAATACTAATGAGTACAAGGATTGCAATACAAGGGATAAAAGGTTCGTTTCATCATCAAGTTGCCCAAGAATATTTTGGCAACGAGGTAGAAGTCGATGAATGTTTGTCTTTTGAGGAGTTGGTAGATAGCTTGTTATCAGGAAAATCAGACCAAGCGGTGATGGCAATTGAAAATTCGATTGCAGGACCTATTATTCCAAATTATGCGTTGATTGACAAACACAATTTACACATTATTGGCGAACATTATTTAGACATTCATCAGAATTTGATGGCGTTAAAAGGTCAAAAAACAGAAGATATTCTCGAAGTACATTCGCATCCGATGGCTTTGTTGCAGTGTATGGATTTTTTGAAAAAATATCCAACCATCAAAATTGTTGAAGACAAGGATACTGCTGAAACAGCCCGAAGAATTCATGAAAATCAACTGCTTGGAATTGCAGCTATTGCTAGTAAAACGGCTGCAGAAATGTATGATTTAGAAATAGTAGCGCCTGAAATACAGACAATAAATAACAATATGACTCGGTTTGTAATCATTAACACCGTTGACCATTTTGTTGCCGAAGACGAAATTAATAGAGCTTCTATAAAATTTGAATTGGATCATAAACGAGGAAGTTTGGCAGCAATTCTTAACGTCATGAGTGATTGTAAATTGAATTTAACCAAAATTCAATCCTTGCCAAAAATAGAAACACCTTGGAAATATTCCTTTTTTGTAGATATAACTTTTGAGAAGTACGAAGACTATTTTAAAGCAAAATCAATTATCGAAATTATGGCAGAATATTTCAAAGTATTAGGCGAATATAAAAACACAAAACCATAAAGAATAAATTCCAAAAATCAAAACACAAATTCCAAAAGGGATAAAAATATGATTACCAAAGCAAAGCGTTTAGACATAGTTGAAGAATACTATTTCTCATCAAAATTGAGAGAAGTGCGACAATTAGCTTCCGAAGGGAAACCGATTATTAATATGGGTATTGGTAGTCCAGATTTGAAGCCTTCGCAAGCGGTTATTGATGCAGTTGTTTTGGCTATGCAGGATGTAAACGCACATCAATATCAGAGTTATCAAGGATTGCCAGAATTACGTCAGAGCATGGCGGATTTTTATCAAAACAATTATGGTGTTTTCTTGAATACTAATACCGAAATATTGCCTTTGATGGGGTCAAAAGAGGGAATTATGCATATTTCGTTGGCTTTTTTGAACGAAGGAGACCAAGTTTTGATTCCGAATCCAGGTTATCCAACTTATACTTCGGTAACGAATCTGGTTGGAGCAATTCCGGTGTATTATGATTTAAAGGAAAGTAATAATTGGGAACCTGATTTTGAAGAGTTGGAAAAATTAGATTTATCCAAAGTAAAAATAATGTGGGTTGGTTATCCACACATGCCAACAGGAGCAAGAGGAAGTCTTGGTTTGTTTGAAAAATTAGTTGCTTTTGCCAAAAAGCATCAAATATTACTAGTCAATGACAATCCATATAGTTTTGTTTTGAATGATAATCCGATGAGTTTGCTGCAAGTGGAAGGTGCAAAAGAAGTAGTATTAGAATTGAATTCCTTATCCAAAACCTTCAATATGGCAGGTTGGCGAGTAGGAATGGTTTTGGGAAATACTAATGCTATTGATGCTGTGCTGAAAGTAAAAAGCAATATGGACAGCGGTATGTTTTTTGGAATCCAAAAAGGAGCCATTGCGGCTTTAAAAAGTGACCAATCTTGGTTCGATTCTATGAACGAAATTTACAAGCGAAGACGAGTTTTAACAGAAAAACTAGCCGAGAAGTTAGGTTGTGAAGTTTACAAAGAAGGTGTTGGATTGTTTGTTTGGGCAAAATTACCCAACGGAATTACATCATCAGAAAAATTTATTGATAAGATATTATACGAAAAATCGATTTTTATCACTCCAGGAACTATTTTTGGTAGCAACGGGGAAGGATACATTCGATTTGCGCTGTGTGTGGGAGAGGAAAAAGTACAGGAAGCAATAGATAGGTTTTAGATTGCAGATTTTCCTGCAAGGTTTTTAAAACCTTGTAGGTATAAAAATAAAAGGATGAATATACACGTAATAGGCATAGGATTAATTGGCGGTTCGATGGTTTTAGACATAAAATCCTTGCATCCTAATGCGACTATTTTTGGTATTGATACAAATGAAAATCATTTGGCGGAAGCTATTGAATTGGGAGTGATTGATGCGCCTGCAACTTTTGATGATTTATATAATGCTGATTTTGTTATCGTTTCTGTTCCTGTGGATGTTTCGCTGACACTTTTGCCAAAAGTGCTAGATGCAATCGGAGAAAACACCATTGTTTTTGAAGTTGGTTCAACCAAAATGCCTATTTGTGAAGCGGTTGCCAATCATCCGAAAAGGAAAAATTTTATCGCTACACATCCTATTGCAGGAACCGAATTTTCAGGACCATCGGCAGCCATAAAAGGATTGTTTCAAGGGAAAACGAATATCATTTGCGAGGTCGAGAAAACGTCTTTCAAATTACAAGAAAAAGCATTAGAATTGTTCAAAAGCATGGGAATGCGCATTCGATATATGGATCCAAAATCTCATGACAAACATATTGCTTATGTTTCCCATTTGTCTCATATTAGTGCCTTTATGCTTGGTAAAACGGTGATTGACAAAGAAAAAGACGAACAAGATATTTTTGATATGGCAGGTTCTGGATTTGAAAGCACGGTTCGGTTGGCAAAAAGCTCCCCAGCTATGTGGACACCTATTTTTAAACAAAACAAAAAGCAAGTGGTAGAAACTTTAGATGAATATATTTCTAACTTGCTGCATTTTAAAAAATTATTAGAAAATGATGACTTTGAGGCTATTTTTAATGAAATGCAAGGAGTCAATAAAATAAAAGAAATTTTAAACGGAATGAAGAAGTAGGCAATTTGAAGGCAATAAAAACAATGACAATTTTAATAGTAAATAATAAACAACAAACGATAAAAAATAAATAAGATGGAAAATAACAAAGAAATGAGAAACTGGTTGGATGCTTTCAATTTAACGCATCCATTTGTAATTGCAGGCCCATGTAGTGCCGAAACTGAAGAGCAAGTATTGAAAATTGCACACGAATTGAAAGATTCTGATGTAAGTGTATTTAGAGCAGGAATTTGGAAACCTAGAACACGTCCAGGAGGATTTGAAGGAGTGGGAGAAATTGGATTGAAATGGTTACAAAAAGCCAAAGCCGAGACAGGTTTGCTTATGGGAACTGAGGTAGCAACTGCTGCTCATTGTAAATTAGCTTTAGAGGCTGATATTGATGTGTTATGGGTTGGAGCCCGTACGACTGCGAACCCGTTTGCGGTACAGGAAATTGCTGATACTTTAAAAGGAACTGATAAAATAGTCTTGATAAAAAACCCCGTTAACCCTGATATGGCTTTGTGGTTGGGCGGTGTAGAACGTTTGCACATGGCAGGAATCAAAAAATTGGGTGTGATTCACAGAGGATTTTCGACCTACGAAAAAACAAAATACAGAAACATTCCAGAATGGCAAATTGCTATCGAATTACAAAATAAATTCCCTGATTTGCCCTTAATTATCGACCCATCGCATATTACAGGAAACAGAAATATGATTCTTGAAGTAACGCAAGAAGCATTGGATTTAAACTATGATGGAATGATTATCGAAACGCACATCGATCCAGACAACGCTTGGTCTGATGCGGCTCAACAAGTAACTCCGGATACTTTAAAACAAATTTTCAAAGATTTGAAAGTGAGAAAAGTAAGTGGCGACAGCGATTTCGAAAATAAAATGACAAAATTAAGAGCCAATATTGATGTTTTGGATGCTAATTTATTGGAGCTTTTAGGAAAACGTATGAAAGTTGCAGACGAAATTGGTCAAGTAAAAAAAGATAATAATGTAGCTGTTTTACAAAACAATCGTTGGAACGAAATTCAAGAAAAAATGATTGCCGAAGGTGGAAAGAAAGGATTGACAGAAGAATTTATCATTAAATTATTCAAAGAAATTCACCAAGAAAGTATCGGACACCAGGAGAAAGTGTTGAATTCTTAGATAGGTTTTAAGTTTATAAGTTTAGAAAGTTTAGATGTTTAGTTTTAAAGCTAAATTCTAAACTTTTTCCTTTTTTTAAGCTTCTATAAATTTTAAATGTATTCTATTGAATACTTTTGAAGCTAAACTTTTTTTGTTGTTAGTTGTTTTTTGTATTTCAACTATTTGCAAGTAAATTTTTATTTAACTCTTTAAATTGTAGTTTTGCATAAAAAATTGAAACATGAAAAAATTATTTTTTATTTTAACGTCTGTTTTTTTATATTCTTGTGCACCTACAATTTCAACAACTTCATTGCAAAACTACAATCAATTAAATCCTCAAGATGATGTAACTGTTTATCAAATGGGAGATAATTTGCCTCAAGATCTTAAAATTATTGGAAGAACCGAAATCGGAGATTCAGGATTTACTGTTAATTGCGGATTGGATATTATAATTGAAAAAGCAAAAACTGAGGCGAGAAAAATTGGTGCAAATGCTCTCGTAATTACTAAACATATTCTCCCAAGCATTTGGGGAAGTTCTTGTCATCGAATAAATGCCGATTTAGCAAAAACTGGAGTTCAAACAAATGAAATACAAAATGATATAAAAACCGACACGATACCGAAAAATGTCGTAGCAGTTTCCAACGAAAGCAAAAATTTAAAATCACCAAGTAATAACAATAAATTATTTCTAACATTAAATTACGGTTTTAGTTTTCGAACTGCTGGTGTTGAAGATGGTACACCTGCTTTGGAGAAAAGTTTTCAAAAGGAATTGGGTTCAGGTAATTCTTTTCAGATTAAAACAGGATTTAAATCAAGTAGAAATTCCTATTATGGTTTAGTTTATAGTAGACATTCGAGTATAAATTCGTTAAACAACATTATTTTTACCGAGCCAAACGGCTTTGAAGGTATTGGAAGCACTACTCAAACCAACACCATTAATTATTTTGGATTGGCTTCAGGTTGGATTGTAGATTTTTTTCCTCGAAAAGATACTTTTGTATTTGATTTATCTTTAGGGTACATTAATTATTCTGAAGAAAGAAAGTTTTTCAATACCTATGAAGCTAAAGGCGGTGCTTTGGGCATTAGCACAGATATTTCTTATTATTTTGGTCTTTCAAAAAATTTTAAAATAGGACCCACTTTTTCCTTTTCTGGTGGCGCATTAAAAAAATACACCCTTGAATCAGATAATGGATTTAGACAAAAAATCGAATTTGAAGAAAATACTTTTTTAAGTCTTTATAGAATCGACCTAATGATAGGCACTTATTTACAGTTCTAAATCCGAAATCTAAAATCTCCAATCTAAAATCTTCTATGACAGGACTCGTTTATAAATCTACAGGAAGTTGGTATACCGTAAAATCCCAGCAGGGCGATAGTATCGAATGCCGTATGAAAGGGAAATTCCGTATTAAAGGTATCAAAAGTACCAACCCAATTGCTGTGGGCGATGTAGTAGATTATGAACTCGAAGAAACCTCAGACACTGTAACAGGAACCATACATAACATTCACGAAAGGAAGAATTATATCGTCAGAAAATCGGTTAATTTATCCCACCAAATGCATATTATTGCTTCGAATATTGATTGCGTTTTTCTATTGGTAACTATCAATAATCCGCCTACGACTTTTAATTTTATCGATCGATTTTTGGTTACAGCTGAAGCCTATGGCATAGAAACGATTTTGGTTTTTAATAAGATTGATACCTTAAACGATGCTGTTCTTGACGAACAATTGTATATGCAACATGTTTATCAAGAAATTGGGTATCGATGTTTGCGTGTTTCAGCCGTCGAAAAAACAGGAATTGATATGCTAAAAGAGATTATGACAGGCAAAGTGAGTATGTTTTCAGGACATTCCGGAGTTGGGAAGTCAACATTGGTCAATGCTTTAGAACCATCATTAGATTTAAGAACCAAAACCATTTCTGAAGCCAGTAAACAAGGACAACATACTACGACTTTTGCCGAAATGTATGATTTGTCTTTTAACGCCAAAATTATTGATACACCCGGCATCAAAGGGTTTGGTGTCGTCGATATGGAACCAGCAGAAATTAGTGGTTATTTTCCAGAGTTTTTCAAATTGAAAGAACAATGCAAATTCAATAATTGTCTGCATAAAGAAGAGCCGCATTGTGCGATTAAAAAAGCACTAGAAAACGATGAAATTGCTTGGTCTCGCTATAATTCTTACTTAAAAATCCTTGAAGGAGATGACGAACATTATCGTATTGATAATTATGATGAAGACCGGAAAGCGAGTGATGAAACGAGGAAGTAAGCCCACTCAACCCCCGAAGGGGGAAAACTAATGATGTATTTGAAAAAAATATGAGAAATATTGTTTTTAATAATTTACAAATTCCCCCTTCGGGGGTTAGGGGGCTATGAAAATAGTTATCCAACGAGTTTCTTCAGCATCTGTAACCATCGATTTTAAAATGGTTTCCAATATCCAAAAAGGCTTGTTGGTTTTAGTAGGAATTGAAGAGACAGACACAAAAGCAGATGTTGATTGGCTTTGTCCAAAAGTAGCCAATCTTCGTATTTTTGGAGATGATATTGGGCTGATGAACCTTTCGGTAAAAGACATCGGTGGCGAAGTAATTGTAGTATCACAATTCACTCTTCATGCTTTGACCAAAAAAGGCAATCGCCCGTCTTATATCAAAGCAGCAAAACCCGAAATCGCTATTCCGTTGTATGAAAGTTTTGTAACACAATTAGAAATCGAAATGGGCAAGAAAATTCAAACGGGCGTTTTTGGCGCTGATATGAAAGTAGCACTTATAAATGATGGTCCAGTGACAATAATAATTGATTCAAAAAATAAAGAGTAATGAACCTAAAAAACGCCCAACAAGAAGTAGATAACTGGATAAAAACCCACGGTGTTCGCTATTTTAACGAACTGACCAATATGGCACAGCTTACTGAAGAAGTAGGTGAGGTGGCTCGAATTATTGCCCGTCGGTATGGCGAACAATCCGAAAAAGAATCCGATAAAAATAAAGATTTGGGTGAGGAATTAGCCGATGTGGTATTTGTGGTTTTGTGTCTCGCCAACCAAACCGGAATTGATTTACAAGCCGCTTTCGATAAAAAAATGGATCTAAAATCGGTTCGAGACAAAGACCGCCACAAAAACAATGAGAAACTAGCCCCCCAACCCCCAAAGGGGGAGTAAAAAGAGAACATTAGCTATATATCTAAAAAACTAATTGTAAATCTTAATGAAACTTAATTTCTTAATGGTTTAGTTTTATGTTTTTCTCTACCTATATTTGCGATTCTTTGTCAAAAAATCAATTATGAACTTACTACTACAATCTAAAATCTTAAATCTAAATTCTGAAATTTCAATTACGGGTTCGAAATCAGAAACGAATCGATTGTTATTGTTGCAAGCATTGTTTCCGAATATTAGTTTAGAAAACACTTCCAATTCGGATGATAGCGAAGTGATGATGAAAGCACTTGTTCCTCAAACCTCAAACCCCAACTTCCAACTTCCAACTTCTAACTTCCAGCTTGTAGATATTCATCATGCAGGAACAGCGATGCGTTTTCTAACTGCTTTTTTTGCAGTAAGCGAAGGACGAGAAGTGGTTTTGACGGGTTCTCAACGAATGACCGAAAGACCGATTCAAGTTTTAGTAGAAGCATTGCAACAATTGGGTGCTCAAATTACATACGAAAATCAAGAAGGCTATCCTCCCATTCGCATTAAAGGACAAAAAATAACAAAAAATAAAGTAAGTATTCCTGCCAATGTGAGCAGTCAATACATTTCGGCTTTGTTGCTGGTAGCTTCAAAATTAGAGAACGGAATCGAATTGACTTTGGTAGGCGAAATCACTTCTGTTCCATACATCAAAATGACTTTGGCATTACTCAACGAAATTGGAGTAGAAACTTCCTTTATTGACAACATTATAACGGTAAAACCCTTCACCCCAAACCCGAAACCCCAGACCCTTGTAGTGGAATCCGATTGGAGTTCAGCTTCTTACTTTTTTAGTATTATGGCTTTGTCCCAAACAGGAACCGAAATTAAATTATCCAGTTTCAAACAAAATAGTCTGCAAGGCGATAGTTCTTTGGTTGAAATTTATAAAAATTTAGGTGTTGAAACCGTTTTTGAAAACAACAGTGTCATTCTCCGTAAATCTGAAATCAGTAATCTGAATTCTTTAATATGTAATCTAAATTCTTCTCCTGACATTGCACAAACCATTGTGGTTAGTTGTTTAGGTTTAGGAATTGGTTGTCATTTGACAGGACTTCACACCCTTAAAATTAAAGAAACCGATAGGCTGGAAGCGTTACGAATCGAACTCACAAAATTGGGTGCGAATATATCAGTAACCAATGATAGTTTGACTTTAGAACCATCTTCAATTGATTCAATAGTTCATAACGTAGCAATCGCAACTTACAATGATCACCGTATGGCAATGGCTTTTGCGCCATTAGCTTTGAAAGTCCCAATTATAATTGAAAATGCCGAAGTAGTTTCAAAATCGTATCCTGATTTTTGGGAAGACATGAAAAAGCTTGGTTTTGAAGTTGAAATGATGTAGAAATAATAAAAAAGTCGGGATGACTGGATTCGAACCAGCGACCCCTAGCACCCCATGCTAGTACGCTACCTGGCTGCGCTACATCCCGAAGTTGATTTTGCAAATATAATAAATGTAAAATAATCCAAGAAACACTTGACAACGCCTATTTCACAATCGTATATTTGCACACGTTTTAAGTTAAGGTTTATAAAACTCCTAACTTCTAACTTCTAACTCCTAACTTCTAACTTTTTCAAATGAAATTATCCCATTTTCAATTCAATTTACCCAAAGAACTTCTTGCAGAATACCCAGCAGAAAATAGAGATGAATCTCGATTAATGGTCATAGATAGAAAAAAACAAACCATAGAGCACAAAACTTTTAAGGATGTAATCGATTATTTTGACGACGGCGATGTTTTTATTTTAAACAATACCAAAGTTTTTCCAGCTCGTTTATATGGAAACAAAGAAAAAACAGGGGCTAGAATTGAAGTTTTCTTGTTAAGAGAGCTTAATGCGGAACAACGTTTGTGGGATGTTTTGGTTGATCCTGCTCGAAAAATCAGAATTGGAAACAAATTGTATTTTGGCGATGACGATTCGTTAGTCGCTGAGGTGATTGATAATACGACTTCACGCGGGCGAACACTTCGCTTTTTATACGATGGTTCATATGATGAATTTAGAAATAAATTGACGGAATTAGGCGAAACACCCATTCCAAAATATATTAACAGAGAAGTAACTCCTGAAGATGCTGATAGATATCAGACGATTTATGCCAAAGAAGAAGGCGCTGTTGCAGCACCAACTGCAGGATTGCATTTTTCTAAACATTTATTAAAAAGACTAGAAATTAAAGGAGTGAAATTTGCAGAAGTGACACTTCATGTTGGTTTAGGAACTTTCAACCCTGTAGAAGTAGAGGATTTGTCAAAGCATAAAATGGATTCAGAAGAATTGAAAATTACACAAGATGCTTGCGACATTGTAAATAATGCCAAAGTAAATAGAAAAAGAATTTGTGCGGTCGGAACAACATCTATGCGAGCAATCGAAAGTTCAGTTTCCTCACAACAAACCTTGAATCCGTATGACGGATGGACTAATAAGTTCATTTTTCCTCCTCATGATTTTAGTTTAGCAACTGCTATGATTACTAATTTTCATACCCCAAAATCTACTTTATTGATGATGATTTCTGCATTTTGCGGACACGATTTAATGAAAAAAGCATACGAAGAAGCAATCAAAGAAGGATATAAATTCTATTCTTATGGTGATGCGATGTTAATAATTTAACTTACTTATATATTCCATAAAAAAATCTCGTCCAACAAGACGAGATTTTTTTATAGAATAAAACTTTAAAATGCTATTTCCGCATCAATTTACTCAAAACACTAAAAGCGCCTCTGATGAATGTTGCACTTGTTAGTACTTTTATGACCGATTTAGTTACTGTGCCAGTTGTTTCAGTAGTTTGTTTTTCCTGTTTTTCTGCTACTTTTTCTTCTTCTTTTTTAACGGTTTCCTGCTCAATGACAGCAATTTTTTTGTTAAGCATTTCGTAAGCACTTTCGCGATCAACAACTTCAGCATATTTTTTAACCAATTTTGATTTCGAATTGATTTCTTGAATTTCACTTTCGGTCAAAATATCCATTCTACTTTCGGGAGCGCGCATCATGGTAGCAGCAAGCGGAGTAGGGATTCCTTTTTCGTTCAAGGCAGTTACGAGTGCTTCTCCAATTCCTAAACTTGTGAGTAATTCTTCTGTTTTATAAAAATCAGAAGAAGGATAATTATCGGCTGTTTGTTTGATTGCTTGACGATCATTGGCAGTAAAAGCCCGTAAGGCATGTTGAATTTTTAATCCCAATTGAGCCAAAACACCGCTTGGCACGTCCATCGGATTTTGGGTAATAAAATAAATCCCCACTCCTTTAGATCGAATTAATTTTACGATTGTTTCGATTTGTTCTAACAAAACCTTGCTTGCTTCTTTGAAAATCAAATGCGCTTCATCTATAAAAATGACTAATTCAGGTTGGTCGGCATCTCCCTTTTCAGGCATTTGATTGTAAATTTCAGCCAATAAACTCAACATAAATGTCGAAAACAGTTTCGGTTTATCTTGAATATCAGTCAATCGGATGATGTTTACATAGCCTTTTCCGTTTTCATCAAAACGCATCAAATCATCGATTTCAAAAGACATTTCTCCGAAAAATAAATCGGCACCTTGTTGTTCGAGTTCAATTATTTTTCTAAGAATGGTTCCTGTAGTGGATGTTGAAATCTTTCCATAGCTTTCTTCAATCTCTGCTTTTCCTTCTTCGGTGATATAATTAATAATTTTTTTGATGTCTTTTAAATCCAAAAGAGGCATTTTGTTATCATCACAATATTTAAAAATGACAGCCACCACACCAGCTTGTGTGTCATTTAAATCCAAAATTCTTGAAAACAAAACGGGTCCAAATTCTGAAACAGTAGAACGCAAACGAACCCCATTTTGTTGGGACAAAGTCATTAATTCAACTGGGAATTGGGATACTTTATAAGGAATATTTATTTTGGCATGACGCTCTGTTATAAAAGATTTTTCCTCTCCCTCTTTGGCTATACCACTAAAATCCCCTTTGATATCCATCATCAAAACTGGAATTCCACAGGTGGATAATTGTTCAGATAATACCTGAATTGTTTTGGTTTTTCCCGTTCCTGTTGCACCAGCAATTAGTCCGTGTCGGTTTAAGGTTTTTAAGGGTACTTTAACGGTTACATTTGCTATAGCAGCTCCGTCAAGCATTGCTCCGCCCAGAATGATAGACTCTCCTTTAAAAGTATATCCTTCGTTAATCTGCTGAGTGAATTGTTCTATATTGCTCATAGTATTGTTTTGTTTAAATCGTCTACAATGATATTATTTTTTTATGAAATTAGTGGTGTATCGACTTAAAAAATGAAACGTAAAAATTTATATTTTTTGAAAATCAGTTTAGATTTTCGATTCAGTTATTTTTTTTAATGCTAAATTCTAGGTTTAATATACCATTTTAATAGATTTGACGAAAGGTAGTTTCAAAGTAATTATACTAAATAGGTAATCGAAAACGTTAAACATAGAATTAACAATTTAAAAACATAAAAAAAATTTTTTTATTTCAACTAAAAATATAAATTTGCTCATTAACAAAGTTTATAACTAAGAAAAATAAAACTAAATTTTAAAATTAAAAAAAAATGGCAAACGTTAAAAAAGAAAACAGTTCAAACGGAGGAGGAATGATTTCGGGAATTATTATTGCAGCTTGTGTATTTGTAGGTTATTTAATCTGGAAATTCGTTATGGGAGCAGCAGCTAACTTTGAAGGTGGTGATCCTGAAATGGGACATCCAATCAATACTCTTGGTCAAGTTTATAAAGGTGGTTTTATTGTACCAGTTTTGTTAGGAATGCTGTTAATGGTACTAGTTTTCTCAATTGAAAGATTTTTCGTTATTGCAAAAGCAGGAGGAAAAGGAAATTTAGATGCTTTCATGAAAAACGTTCAAACAAATATTAAAGACGGAAAAATTGAAGATGCTATTGGTCAATGTGACAAACAACAAGGTTCAGTTGCTAACGCAATTAAATCAGCATTAGTGAAATATCAAGACGTTAAAAAAGAAGGATTCAACAGCGAAGAAGCATCTGAAACTATTCACAAAGAAATAGAAGAAGTAACTTCACTTGAAATGCCAATGTTAGAAAAAAACATGACTATTATTTCATCTTTAGTTTCTTTAGGAACTCTTGGAGGATTATTAGGAACAGTATCAGGGATGATTAAAGCGTTTGGTGCGTTAGCTTCTGCAGGAACTCCTGACCAAGCAGCTTTGGCAACTGGTATCTCTGAAGCTTTGATTAATACTGCAACTGGTATATCAACTTCTATTTTAGCAATTGTAGCTTACAACTTCTTTACATCAAAAATTGACGATTTAACTTATTCTATCGATGAAGCAGGTACTACAATCGTAAACACGTACAGAAAATTTAGAGGAAGCTTAAAACAATAATTTTTGATATTTTATATCATATTAATATCATAAATAATGGCTAAAATAAAAATGAATAAAAAATCAGCATCGACCGACATGACGGCGATGTGTGATGTAGCGTTTCTTTTGCTTACTTTCTTTATTTTGACTGCCACTGCTAAAGTGCCAGAAGTATTGCCAGTGGATACACCAGCCTCAACAGTTCAAACTAAATTGCCCGATACAGATTTGGCAACTTTAACAGTTGGAAAAGGAAAAGTGTTTTTTGACTTAAAAGGGAGAGAGATTCGTAAAAAAACACTCGAATTTATGAGTCAAAAGTATAAAATTGAATTTTCTGAAGACGACAAAACAAAATTTGCCTTAATGGAAAGTTTTGGAGTACCATTAGAAAGTTTGAAACAAGTACTTGACATGAAAAGTGCCGACAGAAGCAAAGCAAATCAACCAGGTATTCCTAAAGATTCATTGAACAATCAATTAGCAGACTGGGTACAATATGCTCGTACTGCTAACATTGAAGTGAATGACAAAGAATTGCAAATTGCTATTAAAGGTGATGCAAAAGAAGAATACCCATTGATTAAAAAAGTGATGGATATTTTACAAAATCAGAAAATCAACAGCTTTAGTTTGGTTACTGGTTTAGAAGGAAAAGAAAATTAATTAAAAAACATACGCTAAAATGGCTGAATTAAATACCGGCGACGGTGGTGGAGGCAAAGGTGGCAAAGTAAGAAGTAAAAAGCAAAATTCAAAAGTAGATTTAACTGCTATGGTGGATTTGGCATTCTTATTAATCACTTTCTTTATGTTGACCACTACCTTGTC
Organism: Flavobacterium psychrophilum; assembly: GCA_945861915.1. Classification (GTDB taxonomy): domain Bacteria; phylum Bacteroidota; class Bacteroidia; order Flavobacteriales; family Flavobacteriaceae; genus Flavobacterium; species Flavobacterium psychrophilum_E. The sequence continues at coordinate 16,492 of CAMAWK010000015.1, forward strand.
TAAACCTCAATCGATGAGTTTGGGTTTGCCAGATAAAGAAGATGATCCCAACAAGAAAAAAGATGTTAAAGTAGATGAAAATCGTACAATGACTATTATGTTGGCAGACAATGATAAAATTGTTCGCTACGTTGGATTATTAGCAACTCCTGTTGCTGGTGGAGCACCAAAAGAATTTACCTACGGAAAAGAAGGAATTCGTAAAGAAATTTTATCCAGAAAAAAATCGGTTTTAGAATATTCTACGGCGAAAGGGAAACCTAAAAATGGAATTATTGTAATTATCAAACCAACGAAAAAATCAAATTATCGTAATCTGGTTGATATATTAGATGAAATGGCAATTGCAGGAGTTGAAACTTATGCAATTGTTCCTGAATTTTCGCCAGAAGAAACCAAATTATTAGTAGGTAAATAAGAGTCATCTTATCCTTAACGACATAAATTAAGAAATAATTATCTACATATGAAATTAGATTTATTCAAAAGACAATGGGTTGATATTGTATTCGAAGGTCGTAATCAAAGTTACGGAGCCTACGAATTAAGAACGACTAACAATAAGACTACGTATAGAGCACTTATTATTGGAAGTTTGTTTTTCATCCTTTCTGTAAGTGCGCCATTAATCATTAGTTTGATTCCTGAATCTACTGATGAAACAAATAATGATATAAAATTAACAACCGTAAAATTGCCTCCAAAGCAGGAAAAGCCAAAGGAAAATTTACCACCACCACCGCCACCACCCCCAAAAGTGGATCAAGTGAAGTTTGTAAAACCTGTAGTAGCAAAAGCAGAAGAGGTTACAGAGGAACCACCAAAAGTAACAGAGATAATCGATAAAAAAATTGGTGCTGAAACGATTAAGGGAGATCCAAACGCTGAATTAACGGTTGAGCCTGTGGGTACTGGTCCGGTTTCTGCTGTAGTGGAAGAAGACAATAGCGTCTATAATTCCGCTGCAATTGAAGTACCGGCTGATTATCCAGGAGGAATTGATAAATTCAGAAGTTTTATAGGAAGTAATTTTAATATGCCAGAGGATGAAGGCTTTGAAGGAGGAAAGGTTTTTGTTTCTTTTGTTGTAGAAAAAGATGGCTCTTTAACTGATATTAAAGTAGTAAGGGATGTTGGTTTTGGAACAGGAAAAGAAGCTCTTAGGGTTTTAAAATCTTCTAAAGTAAGATGGAATCCAGGAATGAATAATGGTAAACCTGCAAGAATGCAATTTCAGATGCCAATTAGTTTAGTTGTACAACAATAATGTTAGTAAAAGCATTTATAAATTTTAAGGAGAAATCGCTCAAAGAGCGGTTTCTTCTCGTTATAGGTCTATTGTTTTTTTTGCTTTATTTTATTTTGGGCTTGACAGTTATTTTTTGGGAGGCTTTTCCTTTGCAAATGAAACCCAATTATCGAATTGCTTTTGGAGTCATTTTAATAGTGTATTCTTTTTTACGATTTCTGCGTTTTTTTAATTCAAATAGAGAGTAGGTATGTCTAAATTAATCAAATTTTCAATCTTGTTTTTTTTAGTTTTGGCAGTGTTAAATTGTGCTAAAAAAGAGGTAAAAAAGGAACAAACTATCATAAAAGGAACTGCTAATGTTTTAGTTGACGAAACTCTTGTTCCTATTGTCGAAGACCAAATTGAGGTTTTCGAAAGTTATTATGACGCAAAATTAAGTATTGTTGCAAAATCCGAATCAGAAGCTGTTAATTCTTTGTTGAAGCAAGAAAATGGTATTGTTGTTTTAGCTCGAGAATTGACTATTAATGAAAAAAAAGTATTTGAGCAGAAAAAAATTATTCCTAGAACGACCAAAATAGCAGTTGATGCAATTGCTTTAATTTCTAATAAAAGTAATACCGATAGTTTAGTAGCGTTAAAAGAGGTAATTTCATTTATTAAAGGTGAAACAAATTCAAGAATAAAAGGATTGGTTTTTGACAATCCCAATTCAAGTACGGTTCGTTTTATGAATGGGTTAGCAGGAGTTAAAACAACAAAAAATGAAAGAATTTATTCGTTTAAAACTAACGAAGAAGTTATTAAATTTGTCGCTCAAAACGACGGAATGATTGGAATAGTTGGCGTCAATTGGCTTATGCAACCTACTCCAGAAATGCAGAATGTAGTCAATAAAGTGAAAACATTGGCTGTAAAAAGTGTCGCAGATAAAAACTATTATTTGCCTAATCAAAATGATTTAGGTGAAGGCAAATATCCTTTGGCACGTGATTTGTATGTCATCAACTGTCAAGGAAATTCTGGACTCGGAATGGGATTTGCCTCTTTTGTCGCCGGTGACATTGGGCAGAGAATCATTTTAAAATCGGGATTGTTACCTGTAACGATGCCAGGACGAAGACTCAATATTAGAAAAGAAATAATTAACAATTAATTTTATACCAAATGAATACATTTAAAATCCTAACCCTTGCTTTAGTATCTTCAATAACTATAGGATCTGCTCAAGAAATAGATCAAGCTAAAAAGGCAATTGATGCGGAACAATTTGAAAAAGCAAAATCGATTTTGAAATCGATTATTCAAACAAAACCAAATAATGGTAAAGCTTCTTTCTTGTTGGGGAATATCTATTTTAATCAAACTGTGATTGATTCTGCTAAAATCTCATTTCAAAAAGGATTGAATGCTACCGAAGGTGGTAAATTTAATAATATTGGTTTAGGACAATTAGAATTAGAAAACGGAAATACTGTAGCTGCCCAAACTTTGTTTGCTTTGGTAACCAAAGACATGAGAAAAAAAGATTTTGAAGAAAATATTTATATTGGTAGAGCCTTTATGAATATTTCAAAACCCGATTATAAAACGGCACTTACGTATCTTAACAAAGCGGCTTTAACAAGTCCGATGGATGCTCAAGTTCAGTTGGCATTAGGTGATGCTCATTACGGAGATAAAAATCAAAACGATGCCTATGTTGCTTATAGAAATGCTTTTCAAGCTGATATTACTTTAATCAGAGCCAAAATGCAATTAGGTGTTTTGTTAAAAGGGGCGAAGTCTTATGATGAAGCTTTGAAAGCCTACAATGAAGTAATTGCAATAAGTCCAGATTATGGCCCTGTATATCGTGAATTAGCTGAAACTTATTACAAATGGGGAAGAAATAAACCTTCGAAATCCGAAGAGTTAATGAAAAAAGCCATTGAGAATTATGAAAAATACATGAGTCTAACTGATTATTCATTGAATTCTAGAATGCGTCATGCTGACTTTCTTATTTTGGTAAAAGATTATAAAGCCTTAGAAATCGAGGCCAATAAAATGATAGAATTAGATAAAGTGAATCCCAGAATTTATAGATATTTAGGGTATTCCGCTTATGAAAACGGAAACATTGATTCGGCGATTAAATCACTAGAAAGTTTTATAGCTACTCCAACGAATAAAATAATTGGTAAAGATTATTTTTATCTAGGATTGGCCAAAATCAAAAAAGCAACTGCTGCTGATGGACTATCAATAGAGCCAATAATTTATAACTCTGCATTGACGGATATTAAAAAAGCTATTGAAATGGAGCCATTTGCTGTTGAAGAGATTAATGAAATTGGCAAAAAAATATTCACTCAAAAATTGTACAAAGAAGCTTCTTCATTATTTGAAATTGGAGCTTCTAACAAAGAGTCCAAAAATTATTCTGATGATAATATTTATTATGGTTTAGCCTTGTATTATGACAATAATAAAGCTAACAAAACTGCAGATCCAGTTGCTTTGAATAAAGCGGATGCTGCATTTGCTAATGTAATAGCAGCTTCGCCAACTTATCAAGAATCCTATATTTACAGAGCAAGAGTTAATGCCTTACTTGAAAATAATGAAGTGATGAAAAAAAGCTACGAAGATTATATTGCTAAAACAACTGAAAAAGGGGCAGATGAAATTGCAAAACCTGCAGTTAAGAAAAAATTTATTGAATCATACAACAATATCGCCTCTACTTTTTTGACTTCTGATAAAGCCAAAGCCAAAGAGTATGTTTCTAAATCCTTAGAAATTGATCCAGCCGACAAACGTGCTTTAGAATTGCAAGCATTTTTGCAATAAATAAATTTAGTTTTAAATCAAAAACCGATAGTTTTAAAATGCTATCGGTTTTTTGTTTAGAGAAGCTTTTGCTATTTACATGAAATTGTATTGGCTATATTTAATTTTTCAATTCGTTTTTATGAAAAAGACATTTATGAAATCAAATTGACTTGTCAAGGAAGTATAAAAATCTGCAATCTGCAATCTGAAATCTCATTTCCTTATCTTTGCACCCTAAACTAAAATAATGCTTTCAAAAGAAATACAAATAGAAGTAAATAAAGGCGCTATGCTCCCTTTGATGGAAGAGTTTTATACCATTCAAGGCGAGGGTTTTCATACTGGAACGGCGGCTTATTTTATTAGGATTGGTGGTTGTGATGTAGGTTGTCACTGGTGTGATGTCAAAGAAAGTTGGAATGCCGAGTTACATCCGCCTACAAAAATTGATGCAATTGTTGAAAATGCCCGAAAATATGCCGATACCATTGTTATTACTGGAGGAGAACCTCTTATGTGGGATATGAATTTATTGACTCAAAAATTAAAAGATCAAAACCTACAAGTGCATATTGAAACTTCGGGGGCATATGAACTCACAGGAACTTGGGATTGGATTTGTCTTTCGCCAAAGAAAAATAAATTGCCAACTCAACTAGTCTATGATTATGCTCAGGAACTAAAAGTAATTATTTACAACAAACATGACTTTGTTTTTGCCGAAGAACAAGCTGAGAAAGTAAATAAAAATGCCATTTTATTCCTTCAACCCGAGTGGAGCAAAAAAGAAGAAATGACACCACTTATTGTTGATTATGTAATGAACAACCCAAAATGGAGAGTTTCGTTACAAACACATAAATATTTAAATATTCCTTGATATGAATAAATTATTTTTTTCTTTGTTGGCAATATTCGTTTTTCAATTGGGTAATGCTCAAGAGCCAGCCAATAATGAGAATAGAATAGTTTATAATACTGCAACAGTTGAATTTGCTCCTGAATTTCCTGGAGGAATGTCATCGTTTTATCAATTTATTGGAGATAATTTTAAATCGCCTTCGGCAGTTGATTTTTTAGGAGGAAAGGTTTTTGTTAGCTTTGTAATTGAAAAAGATGGAAGTGTAGTTGATATAAAAGTGATGAAGCACGTTGGTTTTGATACTGATAAAGAAACAATAAGAGTATTAGAGTTATGTCCAAAATGGAAACCTGCTCAACAATTTGGAAAAAATGTTCGTTGTATGTATTCCTTACCAATAGTATTAATGCCGTATGTTTTTGAACCAAATGAAGTAGATGTGAAACCTAATTATGAAGGTGGATTTCAAGGAATTTCCAAAATAATTATGGATCGTTTCAAAAAACCAACTTACAAAGAATTTAAAGGTGGCGATGTTCAAATGACTTTTACTGTTGAAATAGATGGTAGTTTGTCAAATATTCAAATTTATAAAAATATTGGATTTGGCGCTGGAGAAGAAGCAGTTAGAGTTTTGAAAGAAATTAGAAATTGGATTCCAGCAATTAAAGATGGAAAAAAAGTGAGGTGTTATTTTGGCTTACCGATAAAATTAAATAGAAATTAGTTTTTATCTTTCCTCTATTATCTCTCATCTTTTTTCTAAACCCAAAGTCTCGCCAAATAATCAAAATGTTCGCCTTCCAAAATGAATTCACATTGCAATCCGTTGGCAAAAGCAATATTTTTTAGAGTTACATAATCAAGGTACAACCATGGAAACGGCTCTTCTATTTCATTTTTATAGGAAATAGTAAAGGTCAATTCGCCGTAATAATTATTTTCTGAAACAAATTTTAAATCTTCTTCGTCATACATATAAATAATGTCGGAAGAGTCTATTAAAATCTGACCATTTGTGTGAAGAAGATTTTTTAATTGTTGCAAAAATTGAGGTGTTTTGTTTAGGGTTTCAAAAATTCCAGTTCCATTCATAAGCAATAAAATGGTATCAAATTTTTCATTCTGCAATGAAAGTACATTTTCCACTCTTGTTTTTTTTAAACCTCTAAGTTGACATGCTTTGATAGCATTTGGAGAAATATCTATCGAAGTAACATCAAGGTTTCTGTCATTTTGCAAGCATAAACTATGACTGCCTGCACCGCAACCGACATCCAAAATTTTTCCTTT
>CAMAWK010000016.1 GCA_945861915.1 Flavobacterium psychrophilum
TAAATATGTAGGTAGTTTAATTTATTTCTATGAGAATGGAAATAAAAAAAAGATTGAAATTTATATTGAAGAAGGATACTTAAAAACGCAATATGACTTTTATGAAAACACTCAAAAAAAAATGGTTTCTGAATATTTATTCAATATCAAAGAAAACAAAAATGAAATTAAAATAATTCAATTTTGGGACGAAAAAGGAGTTCAAAAAGTTATTGATGGGAATGGTTTTTTAGAAGTTAAAGAAGAGGGGACTTATGAAAATGGAGAAATTAAAAATGGGTTTAGAGAAGGTATTTGGAAAGGAGGAAATTTAAAATCGACCTTTGAAGAAAAGTATGTTATGGGAAAATTAATATCAGGTGTAAGTATCAATGAATTTTCAGAATCCATTTCTTATACTGAAGTAGAAACTATGCCAATTACTAAAAAAGGAATGCTGGACTTTTATAATTTTGTTGGGAAAAATTTCAGTATGCCTAATGTGGATGGATTATATGGAAAAATAATTATGCAATTTAAAGTTGACCAGAACGGTAAAATAGCTGAACCTAAAATAATTCAAGATTTAGGATATGGAACTGGAGAAGAAGCGATACGTGTCTTAAAAAGATATGGAAATTGGGTTCCTGGAAAAAATAGAGGTAGAAATGTTTCATTCCTTTTTAAATTACCAATTTCCATTCAATCTTCAAATTAAAAAATCATGAAAAAAATAACTATTTGTATACTACTCTTTTTTTCGATAAATAGCTTTTCTCAGATAACCTCAAACGATGACGCTGTTTACTTAGATTCATTATATAATATTGGGGATGAAAAAAACTACATGTATATACAAATTATTAAAGATTTTAAAGTCCCTAATAAAGAGATCTATGAAATGGGTATTTATTATAAATCTGGAAAAATTAAGATGAAAGGGACTACTTCAACAGGAAATAGAACCATTAAAAACGGTCAGTTTTTATATTTTTATGAAAATGGAAAAAGAAATTCTATTATAAATTATGAAAACAATACACCAGCTGGAACTTTTTATGAATTTCATGAAAATGGAGAAAAAAAATTAGTAGGAGTTTTGGTTGATAATGAAAAAAATGTCATTCCTAATGTGAAAATAAAAAATGGTTGGGATCAAAATGGTATTCAAACTATATTTGAAGGGACAGGATTTTTTGAGGAAAGTTATTATGATGGAAGTTTGATTTATAAGAATTCTGAACAAGATTTTGGTTCGGGAAAAATAGTAAATAATTTAAAAGACAGCATTTGGAATGGATACAATAAGAAAACAAAAATCAGTTACAGAGAAAATTACAAAAATGGCGAATTAATTGAGGGAGTAAGTATTGATTCCAACAAAGTGGAAAATAAATACACAAATTTAAATTATATTTCTCCTTACCCTAAAAAAGGAATGGATGATTTTCATAAATATTTTTTTAAAAATCTAAATATACCAAATAAAATAAACGTAAATGGTAAAATGTATATATTCTTTGTTATTGATATTGATGGAGAACTTAAAGATTTTAAAGTAAAAGGTGATTTAGGCTATGGAATTGGAGATGAAGCAATCTGGGTCATAAAACATTATGGGAAATGGATTCCTGGAGAACATAGAGGAGTGAAAGTTCGGAAAAATTTTTGCTTGCCAATTAAAATCGAGTATCAAAATTAAAAAATCATAATTGTTACTCCAGTTCACAAAATAAAAAATGTTTATTTTGTTCGTGTCACAATTATTCTTTACTTTTGCGCACGTTTTGCAATAGATGCACGACATACATAACAATCATTTAAATAATATTAGCATGTATTTAACCAAAGAAGTTAAAGAAGAAATCTTCGCTAAACACGGAGGAAAAGAAAACACAGGATCTGCAGAAGGACAAATCGCTTTGTTCACACACAGAATCACGCACCTTACAGAGCACTTGAAAAAAAATCGTCATGATTACAACACAGAGCGTTCGTTGGTACTTTTGGTAGGTAAAAGAAGAGCATTACTTGATTACCTTAAGAAAAAAGAAATCAACAGATATCGTGAGATTATCAAAGTATTGGGTATTAGAAAATAATCAATATAGAAAAGAGGTGCGAGAGTGCCTCTTTTTTAATTTAGATTTTAGAGTGCTGATTTTAGATTTCTTAAATAACATCTTTTATCTTTTCGTCTATTATCTTACAGTCTTTAAAAAAAGTTTGCTTTTTCATTGGAATACAACAACTACAATCCGACTTACTATCGGGACAATCCGCTAAAGCGGGACACACACAACTAGCTGCTGACAGGCAGAAAACCAATGTAAAATTTAAAATCAAAAAAAATGATTCCACAATTATTTGTAGAAAGTATCGATTTAGGTGATGGCAGAAACATCACAATCGAAACAGGGCGTTTGGCAAAACAAGCCGATGGTTCTGTAGTAGTTAGAATTGGGAAAACCGTTATCTTAGGAACGGTTGTTTCCGCTAGAAAAGCGAGTCCAGGTATTGATTTTTTACCGTTAACGGTAGATTATCGCGAAAAATTTGCAGCCGCAGGTCGTTTTCCTGGTGGTTTTTTTAAAAGAGAAGCCCGTCCGAGCGATAGCGAAGTATTAACAATGAGATTAGTTGACCGTGTTTTGCGTCCGCTTTTCCCAGATGATTATCATGCAGAAGTGCAAGTAATGATTCAGTTAATGTCGCATGACGAAGACGTTATGCCAGATGCATTAGCTGGTTTAGCCGCTTCGGCAGCTTTAGCATTGTCTGACATTCCATTTGAAACTTTGATTTCAGAAGCCAGAGTAGGTCGAATTGATGGAAAATTTATCATCAATCCATCTCGTGCTCAATTGAAATTATCGGACATCGATATGATGATTGGTGCTTCTAGAGATTCTATTGCGATGGTAGAAGGTGAAATGAAAGAAATTTCAGAAGCGGAAATGGTAGAAGCTATCAAATTTGCGCACGAACACATCAAAGTACAAATTGACGCTCAAGAAAGATTGGCTCAAGCCTTTGGTAAAAAAGAAGTTCGTACGTATGAATTAGAAAAATCAGACGAAGCCATTCACGCTAAAGTGAAAGCTGCGGCTTATGATAAAATATACGAAATTGCTCGTAAAGGTTCATCAAAACAAGAACGTGGCGAAGCATTCGCAGCAGTAAAAGAAGAGGTGAAAGCCTTATTTACAGAAGAAGAATTAGCAGAAAATGGAGATTTAGTGGGGAAATATTTCTACAAAGTCAACAAAGAAGCGGTTCGTAATGTAACCCTAGACTTAGGCATTCGTTTAGACGGAAGAAAAACAACTGAAATTCGTCCGATTTGGTCAGAAGTAAATTACTTGCCATCGGTTCACGGTTCAGCATTGTTTACACGTGGAGAAACACAAGCATTGGCTACAGCCACTTTGGGAACTTCTAGAGAAGCCAACCAAATTGACTCACCATCTGAACAAGGAGAAGAAAAATTCTATTTGCATTATAATTTCCCACCATTTTCAACAGGAGAAGCAAGACCGTTAAGAGGAACTTCTCGTCGTGAAGTTGGGCACGGAAACTTGGCACAACGTGCTTTGAAAAATATGATTCCTGTTGATTGTCCGTACACCATTCGTGTGGTTTCGGAAGTTTTAGAATCAAATGGTTCGTCTTCTATGGCTACGGTTTGTGCTGGAACTTTATCATTAATGGATGCCGGAATTCAAATGATTCGTCCAGTTTCTGGAATTGCAATGGGATTAATTACAGACGGAGATCGTTTTGCTGTGTTATCTGATATTCTAGGTGACGAAGATCATTTAGGTGATATGGATTTCAAAGTAACTGGAACTTCAGAAGGAATCACGGCTTGTCAAATGGATATTAAAATTGACGGTTTGAAATACGAAATCATGGAGCAAGCTTTGGCTCAAGCTCGTGATGGACGTTTGCATATTCTTGGAAAATTAATGGAAACGTTGGCTCAACCAAATGCTGATGTGAAAGTTCATGCTCCAAAAATTATTATGAGAACGATTCCAGGTGCTTTCATTGGCGCTTTGATTGGTCCTGGTGGAAAAGTAATCCAAGAATTGCAAAAAGCTACTGGATGTACTATCGTAATCAACGAAGAAAACGAAATGGGTATCGTAGAAATTCTAGGAACAGACCCAGACGGAATTGCAGCTGTGTTAGCTAAAATTGATTCTATCATTTTCAAACCACAAATGGGAGAAGCTTATGAAGTCAAAGTGATAAAAATGCTTGATTTTGGCGCAGTAGTAGAATATACCGAAGCACCAGGAAATGAAGTATTATTACACGTATCTGAATTAGCTTGGGAACGCACAGAGAATGTAGCTGATGTAGTAAACATGGGCGATGTATTTCAAGTGAAATACTTAGGTATTGACCCAAAAACACGTAAAGAAAAAGTCTCTAAAAAAGCTCTTATCCCAAGGCCTGCAAGAGAGGAAAATAAAATTACGCCTAGATCGGCAGAGTAATTTAGTTCTAAATCCTTCGTAAAGGTGGACTTTTAAAACCCCAATTCATTCATTTGAATTGGGGTTTTAGTTTATTAAATCTTCAGATCTAAATTATTTTCTCAAAGAATGTCTATTTTTCAAAATTTTTTTTAACTAATGTTATACTATTATTTTTCAATAAAAATTTAATTTTGCAAACCAATAAGATTTAGTTAAAATGGCAAAAACCGTTGGTGTAATTGGAGCAGGAATTGGAGGTCTAGCTTTATCTATTCGACTTGCAAATCAAGGATTTAAGGTGACCGTTTTTGAAAAAAATAGTTACCCTGGCGGAAAATTAAGTGAACTCAAAATTGATGGATATCGGTTTGATAAAGGTCCTTCCTTGTTTACAATGCCTTCATTAATAGACGAATTAACCAATTTAAATGGAAGCAAACATAAATTTGAATATCGAAAATTAGAAACCATTACTAACTATTTTTATTCCGATGGAACGCAATTAAAAACCTCAGCTAACTTAGAAGAATTTGCAGAAGAAGTACATTTAAAGTTAAACGAAAAAAAAGAAACTGTCATAAAACATATCCAGCGTAATGCTTTTTATTTTAGAACTACCGAGGACTTGTTTTTAAAACAATCGCTGCATCAGTTTAAAAATTTCATAAACATAAAAACATTAAAAGGAATATTCCTTGCTCCTTTTTTAGGTTTGTTTAGCACGATGCACGAAAAAAATTCAAGTACTTTTTCAAATCCAAAAACAGTTCAACTATTCAATAGATTTGCTACTTACAACGGTTCAAATCCTTACAAAGCACCTGCTTTAATTAATATGATTTCGCATTTGGAGTTTAATCTTGGTGCTTATTTGCCTAAAAATGGAATGCATCAAATTACGACCCATTTAGTTAAACTTGCAGAAGAAGCTGGAGTTACCATAAAATATAACGAAGCTGTTGAAACTTTAAATGTAGGTTCTGATAACAAAATTACATCTATTAAAAGTAATGGTGTTGATTACCCTTTTGATATTGTTGCAAGTGATATTGATATTCATGCACTTTACAATTATTTGTTACCAAGTTCCTTTACACCTAAAAAGCTAATTCAACAAGAAAAATCGAGTAGTGCGTATGTTTTTTATTGGGGAATAAATAAAGAGTTTTCAGATTTAGGATTGCACAATATTTTGTTTAGCGATGATTATAAAAAGGAATTTGACTATTTGTTTTCAAAGCAATTCCCTACTGAAGACCCTACTGTTTATATCAACATTACTTCAAAATATTGCAAAGCTGATGCGCCAAAAGGTTGTGAAAACTGGTTTGTGATGGTAAATGTGCCTCATAATAAAAACAAAAACATCAATTATTCGGAAGCTTTGAGAAGGAATGTAGTTGAAAAAATTAATTCTATATTGAAAACCGATATTGAAAAATATATTGTTACTGAAGCCACGTTAAGTCCTACAGAGATAGAAAACCAAACCTCCTCTTTTGGCGGTTCACTTTACGGTAACTCAAGTAATAATAAATTTGCCGCCTTTTTACGACATGCCAATTTTTCGTCAAGCATAAAAAATTTATTCCTTGTTGGTGGAAGTGTACATCCAGGTGGTGGAATACCATTGTGTCTTTACAGCGCAAAAATAGCAAGTCAAATCATAGCAGCTAGAGAAAAGAAATGATAAAGACATACAAATCTTATTTTTTATATTTTTTAATTCTGGTATATGTTTCTGGCTCTATTGGGTTTGTAATTAATCCAGCTTTTTTTAGTCCTTTTACACCTTACACTTTATTATTGACCTGTTTTGTATTTTTAATTCATAGTCCTTTAGCAAATAAAAAATTCATTACAGCTTTTTTTTCAATTGCACTTTTAGGATATATTATTGAAGTAATTGGTGTAAAAACAGGTTTTGTTTTTGGAAAATATTCTTATGGAAATGGTTTAGGCTATAAATTACTAGATGTTCCACTTATTATATCTATCAATTGGGCTTTGCTCATTTGTTCTGGAATTAGAGTAGTAAGCAGTATCTTTACAAATAAAATTGTGGTTTTAATCCTAGCCGCCTTTTTAGTTACAGGTATTGATTTATTAATTGAGCAAATGGCACCCAAACTAAATTTTTGGCAATTTGAAGGAGGATTTCCCAATTTACAGAATTATTTCGGTTGGATTGCCGTTTCGTTTTTTACGTCGTACTTATTTTACCCTATAATTATAAAAGCCAATTTTTCTGTTTCTTTAACACTATTAATTTTACAAATTATATTCTTTACATCTTTATATCTATTTATCTAACATGGAAATAATAATTAATTCTAGCATTGTTTTAGCCACATTTATACTAACTGAATTTTCAGCTTGGGCAAATCACAAATACATTATGCACGGCTTTATGTGGTACTTTCACGCAGATCATCATAAAAAAGACCACAAAAGTTGGTTTGAACGCAATGATTTATTTTTTATCATTTATGCTGTGCCAAGTTGGTTGCTTATTATGTTCGGAATGATGAATCAATACGCTTGGTACACTTGGGTGGGTTTTGGAATTTTATCCTACGGTATCGCCTATTTTTTTGTACACGACCTTATCATTCACCAGCGATTTAAAGTGTTTACAAAAACAAAAAACGTCTATGTTTTAGCATTGCGTCGTGCACACAAAATGCATCACAAAAACACTGGAAAAGAAGGTGGAGAAAGTTTCGGGATGTTAATTATTAAGAAAAAATACATTCAACAAGCGTTTAAACAAGCTAAAATGGTATCTGCTTCATAGATTACAAAAAATTATTTTCTGGAGAGAAATACATAAAATAGGACGAAAATAGATGAGCCAAATTACCACTTGTACATTTTTTAAATTAGAGAGTTTTTCAAACAAAATTTGGGCATTGTCGCAAATGCAATTGGGACACGCTCAATTAAAAAATATTGATGGATTAGTATTTTATAAACTATTAGGCTCAGGAGCTGAAAATGGTTTCAGTTCAAAACCAAATTTTGGTACGTATGCCTTATTGTGCATATGGGAATCAGAAATTAATGCCACTAATTTTTTCAACCAAAATACATTTTATAACAATTACAAATCCAGAAGCGCAGAATCGTTTACTGTTTTTGCCCAAGCAGCAGAAGCGCACGGAAAATGGGACGGGAAACAACCTTTTGTTTCCCACGCTAGTTTGGAGTCAGAAAAACCAGTTATGGTCTTAACTCGAGCTAGTATTCGAATTTCTAAATTAATTTCTTTTTGGAGAAAAGTGGGTCAAGTGAGCAAAAGTCTAGAAAGCTACGATGGATTGGCACTTTCTATTGGTGTTGGTGAATGGCCATTAATACAACAAGCAACTATAAGCATCTGGAAAACACAAGCTGAGATGATTGATTATGCTTATAAAAATGAAAAACACAAAGAGGTTGTTCGTCTCACCAGAAAACTTAAATGGTATAAAGAAGAACTTTTTGCTAGATTTATACCTTATAAATTTATAGGTCAGTGGAATGGCAAAAATGTCGAGAATTTTTTAGAAATCTAACTCTAGCTGCACAGATAAGTTTTTGAATTCTGAAAATGTTTTTAAATAAAATATGTAGGTATTGACACTAAAACGCTTATAGAAAAAGTTTCTAGAAAAGCACTTAAACCAAGACCTGGAAGATAGTCTTAAGTCGGACATAATTCACTAAAATTATTGCACAAAAAACCCCGATTCAAATTTATGAAACGGGGTTTTGATTTTTACTATTATCCTAAACCTGTGCTTTTGCTTTCGATTTTTTTCTTTTCTGTCTTTCCTGAACATCGATAACAGCAATGGCGGTCATATTTACAATTTCGTTGACACTAGCACCTAATTGTACGATGTGAACCGCTTTGCTCAGTCCCATCATGATAGGACCAATAGATTCGGATTTGTGAAGTTCTTTCAACAATTTATAAGTAATATTTCCTGATTCTAAATTTGGAAAAATCAAGGTATTTACTTTTTTCCCTGCTAATTTAGAGAACGGGAATTTACTTTGTAACAATTCGGTATTCAATGCAAAATCCGACTGTAACTCGCCATCGACAATCAATTTTGGATTTTGAGTATGTAAAATTTCAACAGCTTTTCTAACTTTTACAGAATTGGGATGAGAAGAAGAACCAAAATTAGAATACGAAAGCATCGCCATAATCGGTTCAAAGCCCAGTGTAGTGGCTACGTTGGCTGTCATTTGAGCAATATCTGCTAATTCCTCGGCAGTGGGTTCAATGTTAATGGCGGTATCGGCTAAAAAAAGTGGTCCTCTATCGGTAGTCATAATATTTACAGTAGCTACTTTTTTGACATTTTTGGCTTTGCCAATCAATTCAAAAATAGGTTTTGCTACCGTTGGATACGCTCTGGTGTAACCCGAAATCATTCCGTCGACATCGCCTTCTACGACCATCATGGCACCAAAATAATTACGCTCTTTCATTTTTGCTTGAGCACCATAAAAAGTAACGCCACTTCGTTTTCTACTTTCCCAATATTTGGTCGCATATTGATCTCTTTTCTCACTAGTTTCTCTCGATTTTGGATCAATAATTAAAATATTGGCATCAAAATCAATTTCTTTTTTTAGTTCCAAAATAGTTTCTTTATGACCTAACAAAACTGGAATGGCAATTCCTTCGTCATAAACAATTTGTGCAGCTTTCAGAACATCTAAATGGTCTGCTTCGGCAAAAACAATTTTTTTACGATTGGTTTTGGCTCTGTTATGCAACATTCTAACAATTTTATTGTCGTTTCCAGAACGGAGCAATAATTCTTCTTTATATTTATTCCAGTCCTTAATTGGCTTTTTTGCCACACCACTTGCTACGGCTGCTTTGGCAACAGCTATCGGTATAGATGAAAGTAATCTCGGATCGAAAGGTTTTGGAATAATATAATCTTTGCCAAAAGCCAATCGGGTTTCGCCATACGCAATATTGACTTGTTCCGGAACATTTTCTCGGGTTAAATCGGCTAAAGCTTTGACAGCCGCCATCTTCATTTCTTCGTTGATTTTGGTGGCTCTAACGTCTAAAGCACCTCTAAAAATAAACGGAAATCCTAACACATTGTTTACCTGATTCGGATAATCTGATCGACCCGTCGCCATAATAATATCATCTCTTGTACTAACTGCTAAATTATAGTCAATTTCAGGATTTGGATTTGCCATCGCAAAAACAATTGGGTCTTTTGCCATAGAGAGCAACATGGCAGGATTGACCAAATCCGCCATCGATAAACCAATAAAAACATCGGCATCAACCATTGCTTCGTCTAAGGTGTCAATTTTTCTATCGGTAGCAAATTCAATTTTTTCGGCAGATAGATTTTCTCTATCCGAACGAATAACTCCTTTGCTGTCGGTCATGACAATATTTTCGGAACGCGCACCGAATGCTTTGTATAATTTTGTACAAGAAACAGCCGCCGCACCAGCACCACTAATTACAATTTTAACCTCTTCAATTTTTTTCTTAGTTATTTCTAATGCATTCAACAAGGCTGCAGCCGATATAATGGCTGTTCCATGCTGATCATCGTGCATTACAGGGATATCTAATTCTTCTTTTAGTCGTCTTTCTATTTCAAATGCTTCGGGGGCTTTTATATCTTCGAGATTGATTCCTCCAAAAGTAGGCGCCATGATTTTGACCGTTTCGATGAATTTATCAACATCTTTGGTATCCAATTCAATATCGATACTATCAATATCAGCAAAGATTTTAAACAATAATGATTTACCTTCCATCACTGGTTTTGAAGCCTCGGGACCAATGTCGCCCAATCCCAAAACAGCTGTTCCATTGCTAATAACGGCAACCAAATTTCCTTTGGAAGTGTATTTGTAAACATCCTCTTTATTTTCGGCTATTGCCAAACAAGGCTCGGCAACTCCAGGAGAATAAGCTAATCCCAAATCACGTTGAGTTGCATAAGGCTTTGTGGGCACAATTTTTATTTTTCCTGGTTGTGGATATTCGTGGTAATTTAAAGCCTCAATTCTTAATTTTTCGTTGCTCATAATATTGAAATAGTGTTGAATTTGTTTTTTAGAATGTCTTATCTAGGCTTTAATCAATAAAAAATACACAAAAGCCTTTATAAATACTAGGATTACCCTATCAATTTATAATATTTAAAAGTAAATAAATCTGCAAAGAGTTGGGTAACTAAATTAAAATTATTTTAAAGAATAATTTGAATTTTCTGATTCCACACGAAATGGATTTGGAATTTCAATACTTTGTGACTGAGTTTCAGTGATTATTGGTTCGTCAATTTTAACAAATTCATTTTCAGACTTAGAAATTACTATCGCTGCAACTCCGTTTCCAATAAAATTAGTAATTGCTCGTGCTTCGCTCATAAATTTATCGACACCTAGTAAAAAAGCAAGTCCTTCAAGAGGAATTTTATGTAAGGATGATAAAGTGGATGCAAGAATAACAAAACCACTTCCGGTAACTCCCGCAGCTCCTTTAGAAGTGACCATTAAAATACCAATCATAGTAAATATTTCAGCAGTGCTTAAATGAATATTATATAATTGTGCAAGAAAAATAATAGCCATCGACAAATAAATCGAAGTTCCGTCAAGATTAAAAGAGTAACCAGTAGGGATAACTAAACCAACCACCGATTTACTACAACCCATTTTTTCTAGTTTATCCATCAAGTTGGGCAAAGCTGCTTCAGAAGACGAAGTTCCTAAAACAATCAACAATTCTGATTTTAGGTATTTTATAAAATTCCAAATACTGAGTTTGTAATATCTCATTATTCCTCCCAAAACTATAAAGATGAATAAAAACATGGTGATGTAAAAAGTAATCATCAATTTTCCCAGTGGAATAAGTGTGTGTAAACCAAATTTACCAACCGCATAAGCCATTCCTCCAAATGCTCCCAATGGGGCTAAATACATAACCCATTTTAAAGCAGTGAAAACAATTTTGGAACATTTGTATAAAAAAGCAACTACTTGCTCACGTTTGCTGGAATAACTCAATAAAACACCTGCAATTATAGCTACAATAAGTACTTGAAGTGTAAAATTATTTTGAAGAACTGAAGCCCAATCAAAACCAGTTGATTGATTTGAATTTGTATATTGGCTTGCATCAGATATGTTTAAACCTGATTTGTCTATTTTTCCTGGTTCAATCAAATAAGCAACCACAACGCCTATTATTAAGGCTAATGTAGATACAATTTCAAAATATAGTAATGATTTAAAACCAATTCTTCCAACCTTTTTTAAATCGCCCATACTACTAATTCCGAGAACAATAGTTAGAAAAATAATTGGAGCAATAAAAATTTTAACTAATTCTATAAAAGAATCACCCACAATTTTCATTTCAATCGCATTATCTGGGTAATAATGCCCCAAATAAACACCTACCATTATAGCAATTAGAACCCAAAAAGTTAGGTTTGTAAGTAGTTTATTCAAAAATGACTTTTTACTATTTTCAATTACAGGACTCGTATTCATTTGTTATTGATTTATTGGTTTGAGTACTTTTTTTAGGTTAGAGTTTACGGATTTATTAAAAAACAACTTGTACCATAAACTGTACACTTATGGATTTTTCTTTTGTGACTACATTTGTTATTTGATTTATTTTATCTACAGAATTAGAGAGCCCATTAATTTGAACTTTGAAATCATTTCCTTTAAAATATTTAGTAATACCCGCAGAAAATGCTTCTTGATCTAATAGTAAAGAACTAGCATTATCAAATTCTTTGTTTAGTTTTTCATATCTAAAGTCCACCGATATTCCTGATTTTGTAACATAACCCGCTTGTAAATTATGACCTTGACCGACTATTAAGTATTCACTAATTTCAGTAATATACAATGGTATGGTTGCAATTTTGTCTAAATAAGTTCCATCTAGATTTGATGCCGATGCGTTAACATATTCTCCTAGCAACGAAAATCCTTTGTATTTTACTAAAATATCTTGATATACTTTGCGATAAGTCGGGAGTTTTTCAACCCCTTGATTATTGTAAAAATTGAAGGCGTTATGTCCCTCTCCTACTTTATCACTCGCTCCAGTATTTTGACTAAAAGCAGCACCTATCAAAATTTTTGGTTTTTCTTCGTGCAATAAATCGGCGATATAACCATCATTTCCTAACTTAAATTTTCCTAATGGCAATAAATCGAGTCTTCCTCCTAACTTCCAACCCCCTTTGTCGGTGTCACGAGAATCGGCTCCAAAAGAATTGATACCATCGCCTGAGGTGATTGCTATTTTTGGTTTAATGATAAATTTTTCGTCACCAAATTCGCTTTCTAGGAAAATACCAAATTCACGACCTGTTCTAGAAAATTCCGAGCTAAAAATTCCTCTGTCAACAAATTGTAATTTGTCTTCATAAAAAGTCATTTCACGATTGTTAGTAAAAGTTTGCTTTTGACCCATTGTGATTTTTAATTGCTTTATTGGCGAATAGGATACCCAAGCATCTAAAAGAGGTCTGGCACTACTAAAATTATTTTGCACCAAAAACGATAGCTTTTCTTTTTTAAAATTTCCCGAAACTGTAAAAAAGCTGTTTTTAGCGTTCATATATTGATTGGGTCTCAATCCTTCCATTTTTTCATACTCATAAAAGCCTTGAATAAACCCACCAATAGCAAATTGATAATCGCCATCGTTAAAATCAAAACTCAATCCATCTCCTAATTGAAATTCCTCAGAATTCTTTTTGACCTTAACCTGCGAATAGCTTTCAAATCCTAATCCAAAAAGCAAAACAATGGATGCTATAGAAAATATGCTGCTGTTTTTTTTATATTTTTTCATTATTAAAATATCTATAAATTGGTAATTCTTTATTTAGTTTGGTTTCATACACATGAAATTTAACAAACCCATTTTCGCTTTCTGGCTCCAACACTTCTGTCGCCATTTTGGTATTTTTTTGATTCAAATAAACTATAAAAGTGCCTTTCGGGAAGTTTCTTTGAATTTTCTGAACGGTGGTTTCCACTTCTTGTTCTTTGAAGCCCTCTTCTTCATCGGGACTAATTGTCTTGGAGATAACAGTATAATTTTCGACTTCGAGGTTTTTATCATCCTGTAATTCATTGACTTCTAAACCCAAAATTTTGAGTTTGTCAACCAATTTAATTTGTTCAGGCAAAATCAGATAGGCCTTAGGACGAGGACGTTCTAAAACAGAAGTAGCTTTGAGCGCATTATTGACCTTAACCTCTAAAGATGTTACTTGATTGTCTTTCAAATCAATCGCTTGAATAGTTTGAATTTCCTGTGGTTTTTTACAAGTTACCACTATGTTTTCATGGACAGTTTCGTTCGATTTTTTTAAGACTTCTTTAATTGTATTTAAATCGTCATAGGCGGTTTTTAAAAAAGAAGATGCAATTAAAAAAGTAGTGTTAATCCTTCTCTTAAAAGAAGTTTTTTGAAGATTAACACCTCTAATTTCTATCAATGCCGATATACTATTTGTCAAAGCATACGAAGTCGTGCTTGAACGAGCTTCGGTTGTACATTGATTAAATTGGATTTCATTATTCTTTTTATGGGCAGCTATATAATCTCTATATTTCAAATTATTAGTAGACAAAACATTTTTGGAATTAGCAATCAAAACATTCTGGCTGTATTCTCTCAAATTCAAAGGCAAGTTCAAATTTCCACAAAGCATAAACATTGCATCGTATATTGAACTAATACCATGAGTTCCTAATTCAAAAAATTCTTTTCTAAAAGGTCGATATTCATGGAAATCAATAGCAACTTCAGCTCCAAAATTGCTAAAAGCTTGCTTTAAATAATTACTTTCTGGCGCCAAAAGTTTTACTTGATCTCTGTTTAAATCTAAACCGTTTGCAGCGTAGCGATCTTGTTTTTCATAGCCATCGATGTTCGCCATTGGTATAATGGTTAATGTAATTTTATCTAACAAATACGAATAAGTAGCATCGTTCAAAATTTTATCAAACAAATAAAGCATCGATTCGGTACTCGCTGGTTCATCTCCATGAAGTCCACCTTGAAACCAAACTTTAATTTTTTCTTGACCATTATTTCGATTCAAAACCAACATCGGGATTTTTTTCTTTTTTTGGCTTTCGCCGATAAAAGAAAGTGTCACAACATCAGGGTGTTTTTCAATAATGGAGTTCAAAAAACTCATCATGTCGTCATAGTTAGTAAATCCTTTTTTGGAAAAAGCAGGCGTTTTAATTTCTATATCCGGATCAGGAAAATACTTTTTGGTAATTTCATCATTCTGTGGATTGAACTGACCAAACGTACTAAAACTGATTAATGCCAAAACAAACAAATAGTTAAGTCTTTTTCTCATGGCCTAAAAAGTTATGGTTGTCATTACTCTTCCGATAATTTCGTTTCCATTTAAAGGCGAACCATTCAATCCGCTGGAACCTGATTTAGCATTGATGTAAGTGCAATCCATTTGAATTTTTGCACCATAACTTCGACTCAAAAACTTGGTGATTCCTAAAGTATAAAAGTGTGAACGATTAAAGAAAGTAGCATTATTCAAAAACGAATTTGCTTCTGGTTTAATATGACTAAATCGACCATCTATTGATATATTGTTTTTAAAAACAAAACCTCCTTGAATGTTGTAGGCGTCTCCAAGAATCATTCTACCATTTACATAATTTTCTACATCTTGAATTCCATTAACCAAAAAAGTAGTTGATGAGGTTCCGTCGGCACGAACTCTCTGAGTGATGTCACTATTCACTCTAGACGAAGCACTTACAAATTCTCCTAACAAAGAAAAACCCTGGTATTTAAACAAAAAATCCGCACCCCATTTAACATAGTCTGGGAGTGCTTCTTGATTGTTATTGTCTAGGTATAAAACAGAACCACTTTCTCTTCCGCGTCTGTCGCTAATGCCTTGGTTGTAACTATAATTTATTCCAAAAACGAATTTTGGAGTTAACTCTCTCACAATGTCCACTTGTCTGTATTGACCAAAATTGCTAAACAACCCAAACGGCAAATAGTCCACTCGTCCACCAAACTTTAGACCACCTCGATCTTTACTAAATACATTTATACCATCACCGTTAGTAACAGCTATTTCGGGTCTTAAATACTGATATTTAGACAATTTTAATGATGTCTCAGCAAAAAAACCAAATTCTCTAATAGTCGCAAATGCACTCGAAAGAGGGCTTCTTTCCACCAGTTGCAGCGTGTTAGATCGCATTCCCAGTTCGCGATTGTCTGTAGGAGTTGCTTTTTGTCCAAATGCAATTTTTGTGTTTTTTGATATTTCATAGGATGCCCATGCATCAAAAATCAAACTCGATAAATTTCCATCGGCTTCGCCACCGCCTCCTAAATCTAGTTGCAAACGATAGCTTAATTTTTCATTCTTGGAATCACCAGAAAACTGTACTCTCGCCCTGCGCAGTCTAAATCTAGTAAACAGACTATCGTTTGGAGTATCAGTGTAGCCTCTAGTTTCTATATAAGGCTGAACAAAACCCGAAATTTCCATTTTATAACCACCATCACCCGTAAATCGGAATCCTTCGCCAAATTTGTATTTATTGGGTGTGATTTCTTGTGCAGCAGAATATACTACTATGAGTAGGCTATATACCAATGTTAGTATTCTTATTAACTTCATATTATCTTTTGTCTAACTATGGTTAATTTATAAGTAAATCCCATTGTGTTGAGACTCTAATAGCATCTAGAAGCATATCTTGGTTTCCATCAAACTGTCTTAAACAGACTGCTGCAGGTTGAACATCAGGTAAAGTTCCTGTTATAGGACCAAGGAAGGTTTCTATTGGTTCGGTTCCAAAATTTTCGTTTTCGTCAAATATATAAAGTGAAACAGAATCGTTATTTGCACCAACTACACTGCTGTATTTTAAAACCACTAAATAATTCTGATCATAGTTTAACTTTTTAACTGAATTCGTTTGTGTAGGTGAGGTACCTGAGAAACTTAAACCCAAAGTATATTGGCTGACATCATTTGCAATCGGTATAGAAAAAATATTTCCTCTAAAACTTGCAGAACTACTCGGTACAAAAGTTGCCGCAGAAGCATGGAAAAAATAACTCGCTGGTGGAATAGTCGCAGTTGAAGTTGGAGCTTTTACCTTAACTACAAATGAAATATAAATTGGAGTTCCTTCTGATTGTTCAGCAAATTGTTTATTACTATCAGCACCATTTGCATCTAATATAGCTGCTAATCCTAATGCATCACCATAGTAATTTGAGAATGACAAACTAGCTGAACTGGTGGTTTGTATTGGAGTACTAGCGCCACTATGTATAGCCCACCCCGAGTTAGTAATATCTGAAAGAATGGTTGATGAAGGATACTCAAAATTTTCTTGTAGAAGAGCTGGTTTGTTTTCTACTTTTAAGATTGTTGATATACCAGCTGTATCATACGGACTATTTGCGGCTTGAGTAGCAGTAATTGTTGTTGTACCAATAGATAAAATAGTAACGGTTGCTCCACTTACAGTTGCTACAGATGTATTACTGCTTGTATATGTAAATGCACCTGCGCTATTTGATGTTGGTGCTGTTATTACAAATGGAGTATCTCCTATTGTCTTGGTAGGAATTGTAAAAGAACTCAAGGTAGGTGGCTCAAATTCTGTTACATTAAAAATTGCAGTTGTAGAAACTTCGGCATATTTTTGATAATTTGACTGTGTTGCAGTTATTGTTGTTGTTCCGATTCCTACAATTGTTATAGTTGAATCTGTAATTACTGCCACTGAAGTATCACTGCTTTTATAAGAAAACGAACCAGGTCGGTTTGAAGTAGGTGCTATTAATTGAAATGGAGCGCTTGAAAATTGTTTTGTTGGGACATTAAATGAACCTAATTCAGTTGGCAAACCAACTGTAACATCTTCGGTACTACAAGAAATCACCAAAAAAGTTAAGCCCAATGCATTAACTAAAAGCAATGTTATTTTAGAAAAAAATTTCATAAGTTGATATTTATTGTTTTTATGGGTCTCCGAAGTTATCGGAAGAATGAGCATACCATTATTTGTATTCTCGACCTATTTTCGGTCTTGCTCATTTCATATTATTTTATTAATTTTCAATTATAATTTTTTGAACAGACTCAGTTTTGCCAGAACGAATTTTAGCAAAATAAACCCCTGAACGAACTGATTTTACATCAATTTGATTGTTTATGGAACCTGAACTTAAAACCGCTTTTCCAGTTATATCAAATAGAGTGATATTGATGTTAGAATCAAGGGAAGAATTGATATTCAAAACCCCGTTTTTAACTGGATTTGGATATATTAAAACAGACTTGAAGTTATTATCTTCAATACCCAAAGCATCAACTTCTCCAATAGCAAAATCTCCAAAAGTTGAAATACCTGTAGCTGTTGCATTGGCATCAGTAGGAATTCCATTGATTGTATTATTTAACCAATTCGAACCATCATACAAACGTATTTTATAATTAGCTGGAGTAGAACCTGCATCAATATCAGCGTTTGAATAAGTAAAAGCAGCACTGTAAGTTCCAAAACCAGCTAAAGAATCATTGGTGAGGGTCCATATTTTGTTCACACTTTTTGTACTATCGAGACCCGAAGTGGCAATTTGAGGATGATCTGTAATATTTATTTTGGCGGTCAATCCTCCAACAGCTGATGTATTTGCTGTAAATGTTACAACCAAAGGAGTGTAATTATTTGAATCCCCAATGGCATAACTAAATGTTGGACTTATATTTGAAGAAGTTACTTTTTTCAAATTCCCCACAACCCATCCAGTAGATTGCCCAGCACCTGCAATAGTTCCAGAAGTTCCAATTGTTAACGTATTTACTCCAGTAGTAATTTTACCTGATAAAAAAGTAAGCGTTCCATTGACTGTTACATCTCCTATTAGGCTAATTGCTGTAGCCGGTAGGCTTTGATTTACTGTAAATGTTCCTGAAACTGACGTAGGACCATTAATGTTTTTTGGAGTTGTACCACTTAGAATTAAATTTTTATAATCCGTTCTGGCTGTCACCGTTTGAGCTCCTGTAGCTGTACGTAAATATTCTACAGTGCTATTGGCTCCTAAGGTAAGATTTTCAGCTCCAAGAAATTGAATCGCTCCAAAACTATCATTCGAAGTCCCAACATTACTTGAAACAAAACCTGTCAATTTAGGCACTTTTACCGTTCCATTGACAATGATAGAACCTCCTGAAGGTATTGTTATAAAAGCAGACGAAGCACTTGTTGGTGTTACAAGTGTAGATGTAGCATCAACCAAAATATTTTTTATTACAGGGGTAGAACTAAAAGTAACATTTGCACCATTTATAATAGAAATAGTACCAAAACTTTTTGTGCTTGAAGAAGATACTGTAACTGCATCATAAATTACCTCCAAATTGTTATCAAATATATTTCCAAAAGATATGGCTGTAGTCCCTTTATATATTACCTTTTGATTTCCAGAAGTAGGTGCGCTTACATCTAAATTTCCAGTTCCAGCGGGTCCTATTGAAGCTCCTGAATTTAGAGTCAAAGTGATTGCTGCTTGAGTAGCATTTCCTAGACGTATTTTTGTCCCATTAGCAGGATCCGAGCCAACAGTCCAAACTCCGTCAAGCGTTACCGCAGTTGTATTTCTAATTTCAAAAACCTTAGAGGCATCTGTAAAATTTGCTGGAGCAGCTCCGGTTCCATCGGTATTTAAACCCCAATTAGCAATATCTGTTAACAATCCTGTTCCTTTATAGTAATAAGTTGTTGCAATAGATTGAATAGGATTACTTGTAACACTTTCATCCGAATAGTTGAAGGCTTTATCTACTGTATACACTTTATAGTAATAATCTACTCCTGGACTCAAACCTGAATCTGTGAATGATGTACCTGAACCTATATAACGAACCACACCTGCTCCAACTGGATTAGCAAATTTGTAAATACCGTTTTGTACCAAATCATCAGATGCTGACGGAGCATTCGTAGCATAACGAACCACCATATAACCTCCACCGTCTACACCACCACTGGCTGCACTCCAACTCACATTAGCACCACCACCTACTGTACCTGTCGCTATAATAGACCCAGGAGAATTCGGAGCAGTGGTATCGGGAGAGTTGGCTTGATAAACAACAAAATCATCTATATCCACTGAATACCCTCCAGTTGCAGCGTCAATGGTAAATCCTGCAACACCAAAGTTACCTGCTATAGTAGCATTAGTAGTAATAGAAACAGCTACTTTTGTCCAAGTTAAAACGTTAGTAGATAATCCCGCATCTATACTTTGTTTAGTCCCCACTGGAGGTGCTTGTGTTGCCGAAGTATTATCAACAAATATATCAACAGTATTTGCTTCAAGAGCTATTGTTGAAGCAGATTTATACCAAAATTGAATCTGATAAGTGGTATTTGGAGCAAATGCTCCTGTTATTTGAGGAGAATAGAAATTTTTTAATGTTCCATTAGCTGATCCCAACGAAACAAATTTAGGACCACTACGTCCACCTGTTGCATTAAGTACCCTCACAACATTTTGAGTTGTATTAGCAGTCCAAAGGGTAGTTGATAGATTCGCTGCTGATGCACTACCGCCAGCCAAAGTAGCTGAATGATTTTCAAATCCGCCATCATGAACAGAATATACACCAATACCCGTTTGAGAGTGAGTAATAAGTGTAAAAATTAAGGTAAAAATTAAGTAAAAACTCTTTTTCATGTTAAAATATTTTTGATTAACAAATATAAATTATAAGGTCCCAATAATAACCAAATTACTTTGTAATTGCATTTTAAAGCAGTAAATCTTTATTTTTATGGGATTAATGAATTAATTTTAAATTAACTCGATTGTTGTAAAAAAGTCCCTCACAATTTTGAGGGACTAAGTTAAATTTATAAAACAATAATTATGAAATCATTAGTTCTTAATCACACGAACTGATTTCGTGTTAGCTCCTTGGTTCACAATTATATTGTAAGCACCAGCAGCTAATCTTGAACCTACTTTATCCGTATTTGCTTTTTCAACTAAACGCCCTTGCATATCATATACTTTCACGCTCATCGCTCCTTTAGCAGAAGTTTCGATTGTGAACTCAGATGAAGATGGATTTGGATACGCTTTTACACTGAATGCATTAGCAGATGAACCTGATAATCTAATAGGACAAAGTACTCTTTTTACATTTTGTACTTTAGGAAGACTAGAACCTGTTCCGTTTGATGCAGAACAAGTTACTTGTACAGTAGCACCAACTGATGCAACTACATTCGTATAATCTAATACAATAGTATTTCCTGTACCACCTGTATAAGTAGCACCTGCAGGAACAGTCCATGCGTAGCTTGTTCCTAGAGTTTGAACAACTGAATACGTTTTAGTGCTACAAGAGTTAAATGTAGTTCCTCCAAGAGCTGTAATAGCTGGAGATGTTGGTGCAGCAGCACCAACTGTTCTTATTCTAGCTTTAGAATTTCCAGTACCGTTAACCGCAAATACAGTTAATGGGAATACAGTTGTACCTGGTGCAACACCAGCGAAATTAACTGTTATTGTACTATCAGTTCCAGTTGACAATGCAGCGAAAGGAGTACTTGTCATAACAGGTACTTCTAAAGTTCCAGTGTTTACTAATTGATAAACAGTAGTTGCTGTTGCTATAGGGCTAACGATATTTACACCAGCAGGAAGAATCCAAGCATACGAAGTAGCCGTAGCTCCTTGTACTCTTGCAGGAGTAGCTCTTAATGTTAATGGCGTTGTTTTTCCTGTGTAAGCACTTACTTTCGTTAATGCAGTTATAGAAGAAATAGCATCATCAGTAATAATTAAAGCAGTTGGAGCCGTTGGTAACGCTCTAGACAAGCTTAATGTTCTAGCTGCAGATTGACCACAACCACCAACAGATTTCACCACGATTGGCAATAATCCAATTCCAGGTTCAACACCAGCAAAGTCAATAGTAATTACATTAGAAGTACCACCTGTTAATTGATTTACACCTGTTGGTAAAGTCCAAGCATAACTAGCAGCTGTTGGAGCAACAGGAGCAGTCAAAGTAAATATAATATCAGTATCCATATAAGCACCTACTTTAGTGATTTTAGATAATTGACTTAATGAAGTTGGTACAGA
>CAMAWK010000017.1 GCA_945861915.1 Flavobacterium psychrophilum
GATGAAGGGTTGCATATTGTTGATTTTTGGGCACCCAAATTATCCACCATAGCCAAACGCATAGGTGTACTTGAATTAATAGTAATAGCTGGGCTTGCACCTAAAAAAAAGGTTGTCAAATCACTCATTTTGACAAAGAAATCATAAAAATAATCGGCATCACCGCAACTCGTTGAAAGCGCAATAGACTTTTGATAATTGGTCGTTCCTACATAAGAAATTACCGGTGAACAATTAGCATTATTAACATTATATACAAAGACACCAAATTTAGTAGCTAAAACAATTTCTATTTCAAAACCCGGATTTGAACTTGAATATTGTGGGTCAGCATTAGGACCTGTTCCTCCAAATTTACCATCTGTATCAATAAGGATACTGTAACTTTTAGCATTTGGAGCTGTTTTGCCCATTCTCATTCTGAACAGCCAATTTCCATTACTATCAAAATAAGACTGAACAGGGTCTTGATCCCCCTGATCAACAAAATCTGTAAAACTACAACTCGGTCCTGCACTAAGGTCACTATTAGGCTCTACAGATGGAAAAACCAATGAAGAATAGGGTATTTCACTTTCAAGTTGATCGTCTGTTAAAAATCCTGAAGTAGTAGTAGAGGTATAACCATCCCCATTTGGATCAAGTATTGAAATACCAGCACCAGTTGCTGGTTCGTATATTAATCCTGTGTTTTGAGCTTCAAGCCTACCTAAGAATAGCATTGAAATCAACACTGTAATTTTAAATAAATTTTTGTTGCTAGTAAAGTATTTCATAATTAATTTACGATTATGGTAGTTATTTTGTTCCGTTTGGGTTCTAATATTACTGTGTCTTGAACAGGTATAATTATTGTAAAATATATCTCTTTTTTTAAAATAAATTAAAAATCACAGCCGTATTAATGTGTAATAATATCAAAAAAGTGGATGCAAATAACATAAATAAAAAAACAACAACAAAATAAAAATGTGTATTTAATCGATAAAAAAACAATTTTTTATCGATTAAATGCACATTTATTAACATTGTTTAAAAAATAAAAAAATTAATATATTGATTTTCAGATATTTAAAAAATATTGTAAAAAAGTAATATTCCGTTTCAAACCATCGAATTTTGCTCTTTTCAAGGGAGAATTTTTAAATACTGCTTTAAAGGTTTCTTCTGTAATTTCTTCCCAATCTTTTTTGGTCATAGAAAGCAATTCGATCCCGTTAGCTATCGGGATGGGATTAAATAAAGGTTCTTTATGAGGTTTCGAAAATTTGTTCCAAGGGCATACATCCTGACATATATCACAGCCAAAAGCCCAATCATCAAACTTGCCTTTCATTTCTATAGGAATGTTTTCTTTAAGCTCTATGGTGAAATAGGAAATGCACTTGCTGCCGTCAACCACATAAGGAGCAACAATAGCGTCTGTTGGACAAGCGTCAATACAGGCGGTACAAGTTCCGCAATGGTCGGTTGTGGCATAATCATATTCTAAATCTAAGTCGATTATCAATTCGGCAATGAAATAAAAAGAACCTACTTTTTGAGTTAATAAATTGCTGTTTTTTCCTATCCAGCCCAATCCACTTTTAGCCGCCCAAGCTTTATCTAATACTGGTGCAGAATCAACAAAAGCACGCCCTGAAACTTCGCCAATGTTATCTTGAATCGAAGCCAATAATTCTTTCAGCTTTTCTTTGATTACAAAATGATAATCCTCTCCGTAAGCATATTTAGAAATTTTATAAGAATCTTCAACTTGAAATTCAGAGGGATAATAATTCAATAAAAGAGACACAACGCTTTTTGCCCCATCGACCAATAAGGTTGGATTTAATCGTTTGTCAAAATTATTCTCCATGTAGGACATTTGCCCATTCATTTGTTTGTTTAGCCAAGATTCTAAACGTGGCGCTTCTTCATCCAAGAATCCTGCTTTGGATATGCCACAAGACAAAAACCCGAGGCGTTTGGCTTCGGATTTTATAAAATTTGAATATTTTTCTTTGTTGTTAAACAATTATGATTTAAATAAATTTAAACCATTAAGGAATTAAGTTCAATTAAGATACTATGAACTTAATTTTCTTAATTCCTAAATGGTTTAGAAAATTAAAAAAGTCCTTGCTGTGTATTAGCTCTTACTTTTCCAAGATGTTTATAAGCCTTTTCGGTTACTTCTCTTCCTCTTGGCGTACGCATAATAAATCCTTCTTGAATCAAAAAGGGTTCGTATACCTCTTCGATGGTTTCACTACTTTCAGACACCGCTGTTGCCAAAGTTGACAAACCTACAGGTCCCCCTTTGAATTTATCAATAATGGTATTGAGTATTTTATTATCCATTTCATCTAAACCATGAGCGTCAACATTCAGCGCTTTTAAAGCAAAACGAGCAATTTCGATGTCAATAGTTCCATTCCCTTTTATTTGAGCAAAATCTCGCACTCTACGCAATAAAGCATTGGCAATCCTAGGTGTACCCCTACTTCGACCTGCGATTTCAATTGCCGCTTCCATAGAAATAGGCATTTTAAGTATTGATGCACTACGTTCGACAATCGTTGTCAAAAGCTCCGTCGTGTAATATTGTAATCGTGATGAAATTCCGAAACGGGCTCGCATTGGAGCGGTCAACAACCCAGAGCGAGTGGTGGCTCCAATTAATGTAAATGGATTCAAATTAATCTGAACCGTTCTGGCATTTGGCCCTGATTCAATCATAATATCTATCTTGAAATCCTCCATTGCCGAATATAAATATTCCTCAACAATAGGACTCAAACGGTGAATTTCATCAATAAACAAAACATCCCTTTCTTCAAGATTAGTCAGTAAACCTGCTAAATCTCCGGGTTTGTCCAAAACAGGTCCCGATGTAATTTTTATCCCTACTTGTAATTCATTTGCCAAAATATTGGCTAAAGTCGTCTTTCCTAATCCGGGAGGACCATGAAAAAGAGCGTGATCTAAAGCTTCGTTTCTTTGATTGGCTGCTTGAACAAAAACTTTTAAGTTATCTAATATTTGATCTTGACCCGCAAAATCATCAAAAGATAAGGGTCGTAATCTTTTTTCTAAATCAAATTCTTCCGAACTATAGCCAGCTGTGGTTGGGTCTAAATTTTCATTCATACTACAAATATAGCAAAGTTAGGAGCAAAAAAAATACCTTTCAAAAGAAAGGCATTTAAGTATTTATATAAAAGAATTAGTGATGTAACACTTCTTCTCCTTCTTTCATTGGAACATTTTGTGGGACAAAATCATCATCGTGTCCTGGTTTGCTATAATCATAAGCCCAACGGTGAACATGAGGGATTTCACCTGGCCAGTTACCGTGAATATGTTCAATTGGAGCAGTCCACTCTAAAGTAGTAGATCTCCATGGATTCTGAACCGTTCTTTTTCCGTAGAAAATACTACTAAAAAAATTATAAAGAAATACCAACTGAAAAGCACCACCAATTAGAGCAAACATGGTTATTAAAACATTCACATTTTGCAAATCATCAAACAATGGGAAGTTTGTATTAGTGTAATATCGTCTAGGCAAACCGGCTAATCCAATAAAGTGCATCGGGAAAAATACTCCATAAGCACAAACTGCAGTTGCCCAAAAGTGAATGTATCCTAAGTTTTTATTTAACATTCTACCAAACATCTTCGGAAACCAATGATAAATACCTGCAAACATTCCGTAGAGTGCCGAAATACCCATTACTAAGTGAAAGTGAGCAACCACAAAATAAGTATCATGAACATTTATATCTAATGTACTATCTCCAAGAATAATACCTGTTAATCCACCTGTAATAAAAGTAGAAACTAAACCTATAGAGAATAACATCGCAGGATTTAATTGAAGATTACCTTTCCAAAGTGTAGTAATATAATTAAATGCTTTTACTGCTGATGGGATTGCAATTAACAAGGTAGTAAAAGTAAAAACAGATCCTAAGAAAGGATTCATTCCAGTAATAAACATGTGGTGACCCCAAACAATAGTAGATAAAAATGCAATTGCCAAAATAGACATAACCATCGCTCTGTAACCAAATATTGGTTTACGAGAATTAGTAGCTATTACTTCAGAAGTGATTCCTAAGGCAGGTAATAAAATAATATATACCTCTGGATGTCCTAAAAACCAAAACAAATGCTCAAACAATACTGGCGAACCACCTTGGTGATGTAAAACTTCACCAGCTAAATAAATATCTGATAAGAAAAAGGATGTTCCAAAACTTCTGTCAAAAATCAACAATAAAGCCGCTGATAATAATACTGGAAACGATATAACCCCAATAATTGCAGTCACGAAAAATGCCCAAATCGTCAATGGCATCCTGGTTAAAGTCATTCCTTTTGTTCTCAAATTAATTACAGTTACAATATAATTTAATGAACCCATTAAAGAGGCAGCAATAAACACAGCCATCGATACCAACCATAAAGTCATACCTGTACCTGAACCTGGAATGGCAACTTCAAGAGCACTTAATGGAGGATAAATTGTCCAACCTGCAGAGGCAGGACCTGATTCAACAAAAAGTGAACTAACCATTAAAACACTCGAAAGAAAAAACAACCAATAGGATACCATGTTCAAGAAACCTGAGGCCATATCCCTAGCACCTAGTTGTAATGGAATTAACAAGTTACTAAAAGTTCCACTCAAAGCGGCTGTTAATACAAAGAAAACCATTATGGTACCATGAATAGTTACCAAAGCTAAATAACGGTCATTTAATAATACTCCGTCTGGAGCATAACTATCGCCTAAAAAGAAACTAAATATCTTGAAAGATTGTTCTGGCCAAGCTAGTTGTAATCTAAAAAGCAAAGAGATAAAAACACCAATAACACCCATTATAATTCCTGTAAGCAGGTATTGTTTTGCAATCATTTTATGATCTATACTAAAAATATATTTAGTAATAAAAGTATCCTTATGGTGATGTTCGTGTTCGTGTTCGTGTCCGTGATCGTGACCTTCTGCTGACATATATGTGTACTTTAAATTTTCTTAAATAATTATTTCATAGCTATTTTAGAAATAGCCGTAGTATCTTTTGTTTGGGTTGAATCTTTTCCGACTCCTTCTGGACTTGTCGCAGGAGCATTGGCAGTTTTCACTTCTTGAACCAAAGTAGGTTTGTCACTCAACCATTTTTTGTAATCTTCTGGAGTATCCACCACTACTTTCATTTGCATGTTGTAATGAGAAGCACCACAAATTTTGTTACAAAGTAATAAAAAATCAAAAGTATATGGATCAAGTGCAGCCTCGCCTTTTGCAACTAAGTCAATACTTTTATCCGATCTAATTTTATTAATGTTGGCTACTTTTTCAATCATATAAGGCAGCTCTCTATATTCATCTGTAGTGTAAATAGGTGTGAAAGCAAATTCAGTAACCATACCTGGAACACAATTCATTTGAGATCTGAAATGAGGGAAATAAGCAGAGTGCAAAACATCTTGCGAACGAAACTTGAAATGAATTTTTTTTCCTTTTGGAATATGTAATTCAGTAACAACAATATCATCTTGTGCATTTGGATCAGCTAAATCAACCCCAAGAGCATTAACTCCATCTATCAATCTTACATTCGCTTTACCTAACACATTATCAGCTCCTGAATATCTTGCTTTCCAGTTAAATTGTTGTGCATATACTTCTATTACAATTGTATCATCTTCTTCATCAATAAACATAATATTGTTCCAAGCATATAAACCATAAAGGATTAAAACAGCTAAAACAACAGCAGGAATACCACTCCAAATAATTTCCAATTTATTACTATCCGAGAAATACAATGCCTTTTTATCTTTTGCTCCTCTGTATTTAAAAGCAAAATAATGAACCAATACTTGTGTAAAAGCCTGAACTAAGAAAATAACTACCCAGGTAATGTTCATTAAATTATCGACCATTCCTCCGTGCTCAGAAGCTGGTGTATGAAGTACCAAACCACCCCATTTAATTAACCCATAAATAGTAAAAATATAAATGAAAGCTAAAAAGCCAAACATTAAATATCCTTGAATATTATTATCATCATCATTAGCTATCTGCGAATTGTCTCTATTAACTCCTACTTGAGTCAAATCAAATATTTTAGTTAATTGCCATAATGCAATAGCCAATAAAACTAAAACTATAATTACCAACAAACTTGTCATCTAATTTTTCTTTAAATATTAATAATGAAAATGTTTACTTTCTTCAATAAAAGGATTTCTCTTTGGCAATAAAGGTGCTTTAGTTAATGCTGTAAATACAACATAAATAAACAAGCCTAAAAAGAAGAAAACCGAAGCTATTTCTGAAATCCCTATAAACCATTGGTCGCCTACTGTACCTGGCATAATCATATTAAAGAAATCTATATAATGTCCTAATAAAATAACAACACCAGCCATTACTAATATCCAAGAAATTCTTTTGAAATCTGTATTAATTAAAATTAAAACAGGAAACAAGAAATTCATAGCAACAGCACCAAAAAATGGTAAGTTGTAATCATTGATTCTTGTTACAAAATAAGTAACCTCTTCAGGAATATTGGCATACCAAATTAACATAAATTGAGAGAACCATAAATAAGTCCAAAACACGCTAAAACCAAACATAAATTTAGCCAAATCATGAATGTGACTTGTATTAACATACTCTAAATATCCTTTTGATTTTAAATACAATGAAACCAAACAAATTACAGTAACACCGCTTACTAAAAAGCTTGCAAAAACATACCATCCGAACAACGTGCTAAACCAGTGAGGATCTACAGACATAATCCAATCCCATGACATGATAGATTCTGTTACGATAAAGAAAACTAAAAAGCCCGCAGACATTTTAAAGTTCTTTTTGTAAAAAGAGTTATCGGTAGATTCATCTTGTGCCAAACAGTTCTTTCTTGAATAAAAACGATACAAATTCCATCCTATCAAGAAAATGGCAGCACGAATGATCCAAAATGGAAAGTTTAAATAACCTGATTTCGCTGCAATCAATTTATCGTGAGCAACAACCTCAGGATCTAACCAAACAAATAAATGGTTAAAATGTAATCCGCAAAGGATTAAAATAACAAAAAAGATAACAGAACCCACTGGCAAATATGCGGTGATTCCTTGCATTACTCTAAATAATACTGGAGACCAACCTGATTGTGCCACTTGCTGAATAGCATAAAAAGCTAAAACACCTAAAGAAACTAGCATAAAGAAAATACAAGCCACATATAATGCTGACCAAGGTTTGTTTTGTAATTGATGCAAAACATGCTCTAAATGTTGTTGATGCTCTGCCTCTTCATGAGCATCATGTTCTGGTGAAGCAGCATGAGCTTCTTCTTTAGCTTCATGCGAAGGTGATGATTGAACGTGTTCTTCGTGATCAGGTGCAACAGCATGCGTTTCTTCTGTAGCCTCATGTGAAGTTACTTCTTGACCATGTTCATCGTGATCAGCTGAAACAGCATGAGTTGTATCTTTAGTGTAGTGTGAAGTTGCTTCTTGACCATGAGCTTCATGTTCCGTTGAAACTCCGTGAGATTCATCTATTGGGGCATGTGCAGACTCTGCTTGTCCATGACCTCCATGAGATTCTGAAGCAAGAATAGCTTCTACATCTTGAATATTTTTTGGTGCAGATAAAAAACCATATCCAATACCTAAAAGACCTAAGACCATTAGTAGTATCGAAAATGTTTTTAATTTACTTGAAAATGTATACATATCTGTGACGATGATTTTGTTCAACGATTATAATTTACTTTTAAGCTCCATAACGTAAGCAGCAACTTGCCAACGTTCTTTCTGATTTAGTTGATTTGAATAAGCTCCCATTGAATTTAATCCGTATGCTTGAACATGATAAACACTACCTACAGATATCTGTCTGTCAGCATAACTAGGAACTCCTAATATTTTTTCTTGAGTTACTAAATAACCCTTACCATTTCCTTCTGTACCGTGACAAATAGCACAATAAATACCATATAGCTCAGAAGCTTTTAACATATCGACTTGAGTAGAGTCCAAAGGAGATTTTACAATTGTTTTTGAATAATCGTAGCCATCAGTTGTATTTGGTATTTCATATGGTACAAAACCTCTTTTAATAGTTCCTTTAGCAGGAAATTGAGCTTCTCTACCATCTTTAAACAATGGATTTTCAGCATAGGTTTCATATCCTACTGACTCATACATATTTGGAAAATACTGGTAATTAGGTGCCGAATTGTTATGACAAGACGAAACTAACATCGCAATACCAAATAAAAGTGTTATTTTATATAGACTTTTCATATCGACAATTAATTCTTTTCAATTACTTTAACTTCTACTGCGCCTGTTTTTTCGAAAAAAGAAACCAATTCTTTTTCATTGTTATTCACAGCCACTTCCATCAAAAAATGGTCATCTGTTGTTCTAACATCTGGATTCTCCGCTTGTTTAAATGGCCATAATCTACTTCTCATATAAAAAGTTATCACCATTAAATGCGCTGCAAAAAAAACAGTTTCTTCAAACATAATCGGAACGAAGGAAGGCATATTTTGAATATAACTAAAACTTGGTTTTCCACCAATATCTTGAGGCCAATCTTGAATCATAATATAATTCATCATCCAAGTTCCGAATGATATACCACATACTCCATAAATAAAAGCACAAATGGCTAATCTAGTTGGGGCAAGTCCCATTGCTTTATCCAATCCGTGAACCGGAAATGGAGTAAAAACATCTTCAATATGATGATGAGCAGCGCGAGTTTTCTTAACTGCATCCATCAAAATATCATCGTCATTGTAAATGGCGTAAATTACTTTATTACTCATGGTGTGAATCTTTATTTGCTGCTCTTTCATTAATAAAACTTTCTCCTGTTGCTTTCAAAATTGTTTTAACCTCTGCTTGAGCAATCACTGGGAATGTTCGAGCATATAGTAAGAATAAAACAAAGAAGAAACCAATTGTTCCTATGAATATTCCAATATCAACAAATGTTGGAGAGAACATTGTCCAAGAAGATGGTAAATAATCTCTGTGTAATGAAGTCACAATGATTACAAATCTTTCGAACCACATTCCAATATTTACCACAATAGATATTATGAAAGAAAACATGATACTTGTTCTTAATTTCTTGAACCACATAAATTGTGGAGAAAAAACATTACAGGTCATCATCGACCAATAAGCCCACCAATAAGGTCCTGTAGCTCTATTTAAAAATGCATATTGTTCATATTCTACACCTGAATACCATGCAACGAAAAGTTCAGTAATATAAGCAACACCTACAATAGAACCTGTAATCATGATTACAATATTCATCAACTCAATATGCTGAATAGTAATGTATGCTTCTAAGTTGGATACTTTTCTCATGATAATAAGCAAGGTGTTTACCATCGCAAACCCAGAGAAAACTGCACCAGCAACAAAATATGGAGGAAAAATAGTAGTATGCCATCCTGGAATTACTGAAGTTGCAAAGTCCATCGATACAATGGTGTGGACAGAAAGTACTAAAGGAGTAGCTAAACCTGCAAGAACCAATGAAACCTCTTCGAAACGTTGCCAATCTTTGGCTCTTCCACTCCATCCAAAACTTAAAATAGAATATATTTTTTTATTAAAAGGCGTAACCGCTCTATCTCTAATCATAGCAAAATCAGGCAACAAACCCGTCCACCAAAAAACTAAAGATACAGAAAGATAGGTTGAAATTGCAAATACGTCCCAAAGTAATGGTGAGTTAAAATTCACCCAAAGTGAACCAAACTGATTTGGTATTGGTAAAACCCAATACGCTAGCCAAGGACGACCCATGTGGATAATTGGAAACAAACCTGCTTGAATTACGGAGAAAATAGTCATTGCCTCTGCAGAACGGTTAATTGCCATTCTCCAACGTTGACGAAACAATAAAAGTACTGCTGAGATTAACGTTCCAGCGTGACCAATACCAACCCACCAAACGAAGTTAGTAATATCCCAAGCCCAACCTACTGTTTTATTTAATCCCCAAGTTCCAATACCTGTTGAAATAGTGTAGATTATACAACCCATTCCCCAAAGAAAAGCTGCTAATGCAATTGAAAACACAATCCACCATTGTTTGTTTGCTTTTCCTTCAACAGGTGCGGCAACATCTACTGTTACATCGTGATATGTTTTATCACCTATAACTAATGGCTTTCTAATACTTGAATCGTATATATGAGACATAATTTAATTTTAGATTTTAGAATTTAGAATTGGATTTTACAAAACCACCATTCTTACCTATCTATATTTTACAATTATTAATAATTCTTTTACCAATTACTCTTCACCTTGAAAGTGATTAGAAAATTTTATGTGTTTCTAACTTTTACATGATAGAAAACGTTTGGTTTTGTTCCAACATGTTCTAACAAATGATACATTCTTTCTTCTTCGGCTAACTTAGCTACTTGACTTTCTTTATCATTCACATCACCAAAAACCATGGCACCAGTAGTACAAGCACTTGAACAAGCTGTTTGAAATTCTCCGTCAAAAATCACTCTTCCTTCGTTTTTGGCAGCTAAAATAGTCGCTTGTGTTTGTTGAATACACATAGAACATTTTTCCATAACTCCTCGCGAACGAACATTTACGTCTGGATTCAATACCATACGACCTAAATCATCATTCATGTGGAAATCAAATTCACTGTTTTTGTTATACAAGAACCAGTTGAAACGACGCACTTTATACGGACAGTTATTTGCACAGTAACGAGTTCCCACACATCTATTGTATGCCATGTGGTTTTGACCTTGACGGCTGTGAGAAGTCGCCGCAACGGGACAAACAGTTTCACAAGGAGCATGATTACAATGTTGACACATTACTGGTTGGAAAGCCACTTGTGGATTATCACCAGCTTTTTCCATTTCATTAAATGTAGATAATGAACTTGATAAGCCTGCAATATTTTCTTTTCTTTCGTTGTCTCCTTCAAAAGTATCTTCTGAAGAATAATATCTGTCAATACGCAACCAGTGCATATCACGACTTCTGCGTACTTCTGATTTTCCAACAACAGGAACATTATTTTCAGCGTGACAAGCAATTACACAAGCTCCACAACCTGTACAAGCATTTAAATCGATAGAAAGATTAAAATGATGTCCAATAGAACGATCAAAATTCTCCCATAAATTTACCGAGGTAGCCTTAACTTCTTTATGATCCAAAGAAACCATCGGTTGTACGTTCCAAAGCTCAGCATCTTTGGTATTGAATATTTCTAAAGTAGTTTCTTTAATAATATCTCCTCTACCCATTAATGTTTTTTGACCTTGAACACAAGCAAATTCATGTTCGCCATCTGCTTTTACTAATGTAACTGATTGTACATGATTAAAACCTTTATATAAAGAGTAAGCATTTATACCTACCTGCATTTCTTCTTTTAAAGCTGCTTTTTTTCCATAACCTAAAGCGAGTCCGATAGTTCCAACAGCTTGTCCTGGTTGTACAATAACAGGAACTTTATCAAGTGTAAGTCCATCAGAAGTTGTTATTGTAGCATAACTTCCGTTCAAACCACCGTTTGCAACAATTTCATTTGATAATTTTAATTGTTTAGCATCTGCATTAGAAACGGTTACATAATTATCCCAAGAAACTCTTGTAATTGGATCTGGAAATTCTTGCAACCAAGGATTGTTTGCTTGTTGACCGTCACCTAAACCTGTTTTAGTATATAAAACCAATTCTAAACCTGCACTAGGTTTTGATTGAGCTAATACACCTGCTGCAGCAGTATAATCTGCCGACCCACCTGAAACAGACGGTATAGTTCCAACAAAAATACCATCATGTAAAACTTGATTCCAAGTAGAACCTGACGCATTTACAGCAATATTTGATTTTAAATAATCATAAAAAGTACCAGCAATTCCAGTTAATGATAATAAAACATCTTGAAATTGTTTAGTATTAAACAAAGGACGTATCGTTGGTTGAGTTAACCCATAAGTTCCTTTCGTAATGCTTACATCTCCCCATGATTCTAGATAATGTGGAGCAGCAGCTGCGATAGTTGTCATTGATGCCGTTTCGTCTTCTCTTAACGAGAATGAAGCAGATAGTGATACTTTTTTCAATCCATCAACAAAGTCATTGGAATTTGGCATAGAATAAACCGGATTTACACCACTCATAATCAAAGTATGAACGCTTCCTGCTTTCATTTCTGCAACTAATTGCGCTACTTTTTGATTAGATCCTTTTTTGATTTGTCTTGTTCCAAAAGTAGAAAAAGACTCACTAACTAATTTTTGGTTAATTGCTAAAACTAGCAATTGTGCATTTTTATCTTGAATACCAGAAACTAAAACACCTTTACTTCCAGCAGCTTTCAACTGCTGAGCCGCTTTGGTAACTTCTGCTTTCAATTTTGAATCCAATGTTACTGGAACAGAAGCTCCAACAATCGTATTATATATAAGTACTAATGCTTGTTTTTGATTAGCAGTTGACATTGGCAAACGTCTATCAGCAGCAGCACCAGACAATGTCATGTTGGCTTCCAATTGAAAATGACGCGACATTTTTCCGTTTTTAGGAATTCTTCCTTGCGCATATCCTGATTCGTAACTACCTCCTTGCCAATCGCCTAAGAAATCGGCTCCAACAGAAACAATTACAGATGCTTTTGAAAAATCATAATCAACCAAAGCTCTTTCACCATAAACAGTTTCAAATGCATCTAAAGCTTCTGATTCCGAAACAGCATCATAAACAACATGCTTTGCATTAGGATTTTTGGCAATAAAGTCAGATACCAACTTTTCAGTAGAAGGACTCGCCAAAGTGTTAGTTAGAATAACAACTTGTTTCCCTTTCGCTTTGGCTTCTGCTAAACTTATTTTTAATTTTGAATCAACATCAATCCAAGATGCGTTTTTTCCTGAAATTGTAGGCTCTTTCAAACGCATACTGTCATACAATGACAATATAGAGGCATGAACTCTTGCATTGGCAGCAAATTTAGCACCTGCAATAGTATTATTATCTATTTTTATAGGACGACCTTCACGTGTTTTTACTAAAAGATTGGCAAAATCGAAGCCATCAAAAACAGAAGTTGCATAATAATCTGCAATTCCTGGTATGATTTGTTCTGGTTGTAAAACGTAAGGAATCGACAAATGAACCGGCCCTTCACAAGCTGCAAGTGTAGCTGCTGCAGTACTAAAACCAACGTACTTTAAAAAATCACGACGTGTAGTTGAAGAAGATGACATTGCATCACTATTTCCTAAAAATTCATCTGTAGGAATTTCTTCAACAAATTCGTTATTTTTAAGCGCCTCAACAATAGAACTATTTCCGTCTAGTTCTTCAACACTTTTCCAGTATTTTTTGTTTGATGACATATTCTATATAAATATTAGCTTCTTAATTATTTTATTAATAGTGGCATTTCCCGCATTCTAAACCTCCCATTTGGGCTGCTGTCAACTTCTCAACACCATATTTTTTAGAAAGTTGCTCGTGAATTTTTGTGTAGTATTCGTTACCTTCTAACTTCACATCAGTTTTTCTATGACAATTAATGCACCATCCCATTGTTAGTGGAGAAAATTGCTTCATTATTTCGTAAGTTTGAACAGGCCCATGACAAGTTTGACATTCGATACCCGCTACTTTAACGTGTTGTGAGTGATTAAAATAAACAAAGTCAGGCAAATTGTGAATACGAACCCATTTTACAGGTTGCGTTTTTCCGGTATATTTTTGAGTTGCTTGATCCCAACCAACAGCTTTGTACAATTTTTGTATTTCTCCATCGTAGAATGATTTTGAATAATCAGCAGTAGCTGTTGTGTCTGAAACTTCAGCAATACTTTTATGACAATTCATACAAACATTTAAAGAAGGAATGTTTGAATGCTTTCCAACTCTAGCAGCCGAATGACAGTAATTACAATTAATTCCATTACTACCTGCATGAATTCTATGGGAATAATGTATCGGTTGAATTGGTTCGTAATCTTGATCCACACCCACTTGCATCATCCATCCATACACAAAATATGCACTTGAAAGTAATAAAAATATTGCTGATACTAGCACTAAAAATTGGTTTTGTACAAAAGACTTCCATAATGGTTTCCCTTTTGGTTTTGGCAAGACTTCTATACCATTCGCTGCAGCAACCTTTTTGAGAACATTATTAACCAAAAATAACATTACAATTAGAATTATCATCACAAGAATTAATGCACCAAGAATTACATTATTAGTCATTCCGCTATCTCTAGTGTTTGTTGCCTTTGAAACATCTGTAGATGCAGTCGCAACAACTTCAGCTTTTGGCTCAGAAGTATATGCGATTATATTGTCAATATCAGCCTCAGACAATTGCGGAAAAGCATTCATTACAGCAGGCTTATATTCTTCATATATTTTTACAGCTTGCGCATCACCTGATTTTATTAAATCCGCACTATTATGTATCCACTTATACAACCACTGCTTATCATACTTAGCACCAACACCTCTTAAAGCTGGCCCAGTTGCTTTCGCATCTAATTTATGACAGGCTGCACAATTTGCATTAAAAAGCTCCTTACCTGCTGCTGCATCACCTCCGACTGAAACTGAAGGAGCAGCTACATCTGAAGCAGCTGCAACTGCAGCTGTATCTTGCGCAAGTGAAGTGAAGGAAATACTTAAAATAAGAGCTAAGCCTACATATAATTTCCTTGAAATCGAATTATGGTTACCCACTTTTTTCATATTATTATGTAATTATCTACTAAAATCAGAATAGTTTATAGTTTTAAATAACAAATGTATATAATTGATTATTTTAAAACACGCACAAAAGTACAATACTAAGTACTATTCTCAAAATCCTAAAATAGCCTCAAATATAATTTATACCTATTCTAAATAACACAGAATGCTTCATTTCTTTTAAAAATACTATTTTTGCTTAAAAACCAACTCATTATGATAATTTTAAGATTTTATAAAATAATTGGTGCTCTAATTATTACCTTATTTTTTATGAATAAAATTAGTGCACAAAACAAAAATGAAGAAATAAGCCAAAGTTCAAAATTGGAGCAATTACTCAACGAAAAAAGAAAAATAAATACCTCAATAGCTATAAATGAATGCTATAAGATTCAAATATTTAACGGAAACAGTGAAGCTGCAAAAAAAATAGTAAGCGAGTTTAAACAAGAATTTAAAACAATTGATGCCACCATTGTTTTCAACACACCCAATTATAAAGTTTGGGTTGGCAATCTTAAAACCCGAATCGAAGCCGAAAGAAACCTAGTTGAAATCAAAAAGAAATTCACTAATGTACTTTTGATAAAACCGAGTAAATAAGACAAAGAAAAACTAAAATCAAAAAATCCCGATTTCTCGGGATTTTTTTATCAATATTTCTAGAATTTTATTTCAATTTTTTCTTAATAGCTACTTCGTGGTATGCTTCGATAACATCTCGTTCTTCAATGTCGTTGTAACCTTTTATCTGAATACCACAATCGTATCCTTTGGCAACTTCTTTTACATCGTCTTTAAAACGTTTTAAGGCTGCCAATTCTCCATCATGCACAACGACTCCCTCTCTGATAATTCTGATTTTAGCCGATTTTTGAACTTTACCATCTGTAACCATACAACCTGCAATGGTTCCTACTTTCGAAATTTTGAATATTTCTCTGATTTCGGCAGTACCTAAAATTTCTTCTTTCATTTCTGGTGCCAACATTCCTTCCATCGCATCTTTCAAGTCGTCTATTGCGGCATAAATGATAGAATAGTAACGAATATCAATTTCTTCTTTATCGGCTAATTGTCTGGCATTTCCTGCTGGACGAACATTAAATCCGATAATAATTGCATCCGAAGCGGAAGCTAACATAACATCGGTTTCGGTAATAGCACCTACTCCTTTGTGTATAATATTAATTTGAATTTCTTCGGTAGATAATTTAGAGAACGAATCAGACAATGCTTCAACAGAACCATCCACATCTCCTTTAAGGATAATATTCAATTCTTTAAATTGACCCAATGCAATTCTACGTCCAATTTCATCCAATGTGATGTGACGTTGTGTACGGACCGATTGTTCACGCATTAATTGTGAACGTTTGGATGCAATTTGTTTGGCTTCTTTTTCATCTTCAAACACATTGAATTTATCTCCAGCTGTAGCGGCTCCATCTAAACCTAAAACCGATACAGGAGTCGATGGTCCAGCGATAGTAACTACATGACCTCTTTCGTCATGCATGGCTTTAATTTTACCATGATGTTTCCCAGCTAGCATATAATCCCCAACTTTTAGGGTACCGTGTTGTACTAGAATGGTAGAAACATATCCTTTTCCTTTATCTAAGAAAGCTTCAACAAC
This sequence comes from Flavobacterium psychrophilum, assembly GCA_945861915.1. GTDB lineage: Bacteria > Bacteroidota > Bacteroidia > Flavobacteriales > Flavobacteriaceae > Flavobacterium > Flavobacterium psychrophilum_E. The sequence goes on from CAMAWK010000017.1 coordinate 16,448, forward strand.
TGTTCCTTGAGCAGCTTTGTTTGGATTGGATTTTAGTTCTAATATTTCGGCTTCTAATAATACTTTTTCTAATAATTCCTTTACACCTGTTCCTACTTTAGCAGAAATATCATGTGATTGAATTTTTCCACCCCAATCCTCAACAAGTAAATTCATACCTGCTAATTTTTCTTTTATTTTGTCAACATTAGCATTGGGTTTATCAATTTTGTTAATTGCAAAAATGATAGGCACAGATGCCGCTTGAGCGTGAGAAATAGCTTCTTTAGTTTGTGGCATGATATCGTCATCGGCAGCAATCACAATAATGGCAATATCGGTCACTTGAGCACCACGAGCACGCATGGCGGTAAAGGCTTCGTGTCCTGGTGTATCTAAAAATGCTATTTTTTGTCCATCTTCTAATGTCACTCCATACGCTCCAATGTGCTGTGTGATACCACCTGATTCACCTGCAATTACGTTTTCTTTACGAATATAATCAAGCAAAGATGTTTTACCGTGATCTACGTGACCCATCACGGTAACAATCGGTGCTCTAAAAGATAAGTCTTCTTCTTTGTCTGCTACAACCTGAATGGCTTCCTCAATATCTACGGTAATGAATTCTACTTCATAACCAAATTCATCCGCCACAATGGTCAAAGTTTCCGCATCCAAACGTTGATTTTGAGTCACCATGATTCCCAAAGACATACAAGTCCCAATTACTTTTGTAATTTGAACATCCATCATGATGGCAATTTCACCAACGGTAACAAATTCAGTAACTTTAATTGTTTTACTTCCTTCGTCTAAGGCTCTTTGCTCATCATCCGATTTCTGACGGTGGGTATCTCTTTTGTCTCTTCTGTATTTAGCTGCTTTAGATTTACCTCCTTTTCCTTGAAGTTTTTCTAAAGTTTCTCTAATTTGATTTTTAACTTCTTCTTCCGTCGGTTCTACTTTAGCAGTAATTGCCGGTCTTGCACCTTTTACAAATCCAGGTCTTGCGCCTCTATTTGCATTAAAACCTCCTGCATTTGGAGTTATTTTGTTTGGATTTGGTGATCCTGGAGTACCTAGAGTTCCTGTTTCTTGACGTGGAGCTCCCGGTTTTGGAACGATACGTTTTCTTTTGTTCTTGTTTGCTGCATTTGCAGCATTTACAGATGCGTTAGGAACTCCAGGTTTATTAGGTGTAATTTTTAAATCTTCTTTTTTCTTTTTCGGCTTATTAAATTGTGTTAAATCAATTGTTTGTCCTGTTAAAGTAGCTCCTGATAATTTGGTATACTTGGTTGTAATCGACTCCTCAACTGGTGTTTCACTGGCTTCGGTTTTGGTTGGTGCAACTTCTACTTTCTTTTCAGTTTCGGTTTTTACTGCTTTTACTGTTTTCTTTTCAGTTACAACATTTTCTTGAACCAACTCTTTTTCGATTGGTTTTTCAACAGTCGCTTTTGCTTTTGGAGTTTCCTTTTTTTCTATTGGAACTTCTGCTGGCGGTACAACTACTTTTTTTGGATTCAAATCAATCGTTCCAACATGAACAGGACCAGATAAAACTGCTTTTGCTTTTATAACCTCTTCATCGTGTTTTCGTTTTTCGTCAATTTCTTTCTCTCTTTCTAAACGAAGGGCTTCTTTTTCTTTTAATCTTTCTTTGCTAACTTCTGTTGAAGCGGCTTTATTTCCTTTGTCGCCCGCAAATTCTCTACACAAAACTTCATAAACATCGTTTGAAATTTTAGCATTCGGGTTGGCATCAATAGCTATCCCTTTTGCTTTTAAACAATCAACCGCTGTTCCAAAGGAAATGTTTAACTCTGCTAAAACTTTACTTATTCTAATAATTTTTTCTTCGGACATAAAACCTTTTTAATTTACCTTTTTACTATTCCTCAAACTGATTCTCAATCTAAAAGAGAGAAAACAAGGTTCAAATTTAATCTAAACAGAAATTGATTTAGTTATCAAATTCTTCTTTTAATATTCTCATTACATCAATAATAGTTTCCTCTTCAAGATCAGTTCTTCTAACCAAATCTTCTACTTCTTGTTTTAAGATACTTTTTGCAGTATCTAAACCAATTTTTGCGAATTCTTCGATAATCCATTCTTCGATTTCATCAGAGAACTCAGTCAATTCAACATCATCTTCATCTACAACTGCACCAGCAACATCGCCTTCGCGAATTACATCTAATTCATAACCAGTCAGTTGACCTGCCAGTTTAATGTTGTGCCCACCTCTACCAATTGCTTTTGATACTTCTTCTAATTTCAAAAACACTTCTGCTCTTTTATTTTCTTCATTAATTTTAATAGAAGAAACTTTAGCCGGGCTCAATGCTCTTGTAATGTATAATTGAATATTGCTCGTATAATTAATAACATCTATGTTTTCGTTACCTAATTCGCGAACTATCCCGTGAATTCTAGAACCTTTCATTCCTACACAAGCTCCTACTGGGTCAATTCTATCGTCATAAGAATCTACGGCAACTTTTGCTTTTTCTCCTGGTATTCTCACTACATTTTTAACCATTATTAATCCGTCGAAAACCTCTGGTATTTCTTGTTCGAATAATTTCTCCAAGAACAAGTTTGCCGTTCTTGACATAATGATTTGCGGCTTATTCCCTTTCAATTCAACGCTTTCGATGATTCCGCGAACGTTGTCTCCTTTTCTGAAAAAATCGGTTGGAATTTGTTTTTCTTTTGGCAAAATAATTTCATTTCCTTCATCGTCAATCAAAATGACTACTCTAGGTCGAACGTGGTGTACTTCGGCAGTATAAATATCTCCTATTAAATCTTTAAATTGTTTATAAAGATTGGTATTATCATGTTCATGAATTTTAGAAATCAGGTTTTGACGCAATGCCAAAATAGCTCTTCTTCCCAAGTCGATTAATTTAACTTCTTCCGAAACTTCTTCTCCAATTTCAAAATCAGGTTCGATTTTTCTAGCTTCAGTCAAAGTAATTTCAAGATGATCTAAATCTAAATCATCATCGGCAACAATCACTCTTCTTTGCCAAATTTCCATATCGCCTTTATCAGGATTAATGATAATATCAAAATTATCATCAGAACCAAATTTTTTCTTCAATGCATTTCTAAACACATCTTCTAATATCGCCATAAGCGTTACACGATCAATAAGTTTATCGTCTTTAAACTCTGAAAATGAATCGATTAATGCTAAATTTTCCATGCCAACTAATTAATTAAAATGTTACTGTAACAACTGCTTCTTTTATTTCTGTGTATTTTATTTCTTGTGTTTTTTGAACCGTCTCTTTTCCTTTTCCTATTTTTTTGGGTTCTCTTGCTTTCCAAGACAAAATTATAAAATTATCATTAGCTTCAACTAATTCTGCTTCAATAGTTTCTGAAGCTAATTTTACTATTAAAGTTCTATTTACATTTTTTTTATACTGTCGTATCATTTTTAACGGAGAGCCAATTCCAACCGAGGCAACTTCTAAAGAAAAATCTTGTTCTTCTCTATCTAAATTGCTTTCGATAGCGCGGCTAACATCGATACAATCTTGCAAATCTACTCCTGAATCACCGTCTAGGTTTACTGTAATTTTAAAAGCATCCGAAATAACTAGATCTATAAGGAAAAGCTCGGGTTTTGCTTCTAAAGCATCCGCCACTAAACCGTTAACTTTTTCTTTAAATGTCATACTTTTTATAAAAAGAGGCACGCAATGCGTGCCTCATTATCTACTATTTTTTATAAATAACGGTGCAAATATAGTCTTTTTTTACAAATGAAAAACGATTATTTTATAAAGTATGCCTGTTTTAACCTAAATCAAACAAAAAACTCCTCAATTTCTTGAGGAGTTTTTCTGTTGGTCTACTAGGACTCGAACCTAGAAAGACTGCACCAAAAACAGTTGTGTTACCATTACACCATAGACCAATTGGCTTGCCGTTAAGCGAGTGCAAATTTAAACGAAATTTTAATTCATACAAATTTTTATCTCCTTTTTATTTAAAAACTTTTTGGCTTGAAATAATTAATAAAAGGCTTCCTATTTATTATACATTTCAAGCAATCTTCTTTTTTTGTAAAATTTTGTTATTGCTCGTAGCATTCCGCAAAAAAACATTTTCTTTGTATCTCAAAAATAAAAAACTCATTTCCTTAACTATGGCAAATTTCAATTTCAATAAATGGAATACTATAACTGGATGGTTCGCTTTTGCATTTGCATTAACTACCTATTCGCTAACTGTAGAACCTACAATGAGTTTTTGGGATTGTGGCGAATACATTGCTACAGCCGCTAAATTAGAAGTTGGACACCCGCCTGGAGCACCTTTGTATCAAATGATGGGCGCTTTTTTTGCGATGTTTGCATTAGACAATCAACACATTGCTTTAATGGTGAATATGATGTCTGTTTTCTCAAGTGCATTTACGATTTTGTTTCTGTTTTGGTCTTCATCTATGTTACTAAAAAAAGTAATTGTGAGAATTGCCAATTCCTCTTCAGAAAAAAAAGAATCACAAATTGACAAAGACAAAGGAATTGTTATTCTCGCAAGTTCATTGGTTGCTGCGTTGGGATTTACTTTTACAGATAGTTTTTGGAATAACGCCATAGAAGCCGAAGTATATGCTATGGCATCTTTATTTATTGCATTATTATTTTGGCTTGGACTTCGATGGGAACAAGACATGGACACTCCAAGAGGTAATAAATGGTTGCTCGTTATTTCGTTGGTTATTGGATTGTCTTTTGGTGTGCATTTCATGGCATTATTGACTATTCCTGCC
>CAMAWK010000018.1 GCA_945861915.1 Flavobacterium psychrophilum
AAAAATGGCGTAAAAAACACCAAATCAATTTTCATTGAAACAAGATATCATTGTTATTTCAGGAGTCAATATGGTAGAAGGAGGTCTTTTTACTATATTAGATAATTGTTTGCAAAAAATCTCGGAATATTCAGAAAACAAAAACCTAAAAATAATTGCTTTAGTTCAAGATAAATCAAAATTTAATTATCCTAACATTGACTACCTTGAATTTCCTAAAGCCAAGAAATCATGGTTTCTACGTTTATACTATGAATATTCTTATTTCAATAGACTTTCTAAAAAAATAAAGCCAGAGATTTGGTTTTCACTACATGATGTAACCCCCAAAGTTGTTGCTAAAAAACAATTCGTTTATTTTCATCATCCGACCCTTTTTTATAAATCAACACTCAAAGATTGGATATTTGATTACAAAATTGGTCTTTTTTCAATACTGTATAAATATTTATTTCAAATAAATATCAAAAAAAACAATGCCGTTTTTGTACAACAAAATTGGATTAAAAAAGAAATTGAAAATCTATTTTATATAGACAATGTTAGAATTGCAAACCCAGAAAATATTTCAGTAAAAAACCTAGTTGAAATAATTTTAGATACCAATAAAATTCATTTTTTTTATCCAAGTTTTTCGAGAAGTTTTAAAAATTTTGAATTGATTGGAGAAGCTGTTCTACTTCTAACCAATACTATTAAAAGTAAAATTAAAATCCATATTACTATTGATAAAAACGACAATAAATATTCAAAATATATCGTCGAAAAATACGATCTTGAATGTATAAATTATATTGGAAGAATTAGTCGAACTGAAGTATTTGGATATTATAAAAAGATGGATTGTTTGTTATTTCCGTCTAAGTTAGAAACTTGGGGTTTGCCAATATCCGAAGCTAAATGTTTTGATAAATCTATATTAGCTGCTTATTTGCCCTATGCAAAAGAAACAGTTGGGAATTGTGAAAAAGTCTCTTTTTTTGATATTGAAAATCCTAAAGAATTAGCTCAAATGATAACCGATTTTGTAAATGGAACGATTCAATTTCAAGGAAATAAAGATATCTTTGACAAGAGCGACCAATTAAAGGATTGGAACGCTATTTTTGATTTTATGTTAAAAAATTAACCAATGTCTTTTTTCTCAGTAATCATTCCACTTTATAACAAAGAAAACTACATTGAAAACACCCTAAAAAGTGTTCTCGATCAAACTTTTACGGATTATGAAGTACTAATAATAAATGATTGCTCTATAGACACTAGTGTCTCAAAAGCCACCTCTTTTCTTTCAGAAAAAATTACAATAATCCACCACAATAAAAATAAAGGTTTGTCAGCGACTCGAAATACAGGAATTAAAAACGCAAAATCTGATTATATCGCTTTTTTGGACGCCGATGATTTGTGGAAACCTACTTTTTTAGAAACTATTAAATCATTGATCGATAATTTTGAAGAAGCTCTGATTTATGCTACAAACTATGAAGAACTTTATTTCAAGAAAACTATAAGACCTCTAAATGGTTCAGAAGTCTTGTTTGAAAATTTTTCGGGATATATTAATTTTTTTGAAACTAATTTAAAACAAGGAATTTATAACCATGGAAGCGTTTGTTTTCAAAAAAATGTTTTTCAAAAAACTGGTTTCTATGATGAAAATATTGATTTTGCTGAAGATATTGATTTTAATATTCGAGCTAATCATCATTTTAAATTAGCGTATTCCAATTCAATTCAAATGAGTTATTTGATGCAAACCGAAAATCAATTGACCACGAGTTCAATACTCAATAAACGACTTCCTGACTTTGATAAATATAATGAATTATCTGTAGACAATATTTCACTTCAAAAATATCTGGATTTTGAACGTTATGTCTTATCAAAACATATAAAAATGGATGGAGATATTAATTTGTCGAAAAAAATAAGTAGTTCGATTGATTTAAAAAACTTGAATTGGAAACAAAAAATTCTTTTAAAACTCCCAAGTTGTGTATTAAGAACAATCCATAAAATTAAGCTTTTTTTAGTTCAAAACGGATTGAAATTGACTAGCTACTAATCAATGTATTATTTTCAAAAGCTCGATCCATTGGTATCCTATTTTTTTGATTGAAAACTTTTCTACGCTTGACTTTGCATTCTGTTTACAATGTAGGTATAATTCTTTATTTTCAATCATAAGATTCATAGTCAAAATCAATTGATCAAAATTTTGGTTTTCGACAAGAATCCCGTTTTCATTATTTATAATTATCTCGCTTGGTCCTGAATAGCAATCAAATGAAACTACGGGTGTTTTGCTTGCTAACGATTCAACTATCACCATTGGAAAGCCTTCGTTTTTACTTGAAAGTACTGTGTATATAGCGTTTTTATAATATTTAAATGGATTGGCAACTTGTCCTTCAAAACAAATCATATTTTCAATTTTAAAACTTTTTGCTAAACTTATTAGTTGATTTTTTAATATTCCATCTCCTAAAATCAACAATTTAATATCATTTTTAGGCAATTCGGATTTAGCATAACATTCAATCAATTTATCAAATTGTTTAACATCATCTTGCATCCTTCCAACTGCGATAATGTATTTATAATCTAAATCTAAATTTTCGTTAGACTGATTTTCAATATATTCTAAATCAATGGGATTGTAAATAGTTTCAATATTCGAATACTTAAAATCTGATTCTAATCGTTTTTTAATTCCATTTGAAACACTAATAATTTTATAACAATGAGAATAAATCCAATTCGCTAAAATTTTATTTTTCGGAAAATATAAATCAGTCATAAAACTATGAACTGTAACAATTAAAGGGGCATTATAAATAAATTTAGTAATATAAAACTCCTGCCATTGATTTCTTTTAACCCTAAAATCAATAACATAATCAAATTGATTATCCGAAAAAAAATTTCTTAAAACCATGAATCGTTTCAGTCTATTAAAAAATCCATTTGAATTATCCTTTAGTTTTCCTAAATTCAAAACCTTTCCTGAAAATTCATATTCAATTTTATCTACAACTAATATATGATAGACTTTACAATTATTTTTTTCAAAAAAAACAGACAACAATGCTGCACAACGTTCCGCTCCTCCAGTCGCGAGTTGGTCTGAAACGATACATATATTTGTTTTTTTAATTTGGTCAAACATTACTATTTGCTTAATTTTATCCAAATATAAATAATAATGCAAGAAGATGTTTGGGTTACGGTAGTTTGTTCCTGCTACAATCATTCTGGTTATGTAATTGATAGTTTAAAATCGGTATTAGATCAATCCTATAAAAACATTCAACTTATTGTTGTAGATGATTTTAGTATGGATGATTCAGCAGCAATTATTGAAGATTTTATCAAAGTGTATCCCAAAATAATATTCATAAAAAACAAAAAAAATCTAGGTTTAACAAAATCCTTTAATAATGCCATACAATTAGCAAAAGGCGAATACATAATTGATCTTGCTGCTGATGATATTTTGCTTCCTCATTGCATTGAAAACCAACTCCAATCGTTCAAAACAAGCCAATATGACAGCCTAGCGATTGTGTATGGTAACGCTGAATTAATTTCAGAAAATAGAACTCCTATTTCGTATTATTTTGATGTCGATTCCCAAAATAAATCAATTGAAAAAAGACCAACTGGAGACATATATGCAGAAGTTATTAGCAACAAAACTATTATTTGTAGTGTATCGTCAATGGTTAGGAAATCAGTTTTTGATGAATTAAAAGGCTATGATGAAAACTTATCCTATGAGGATTATGACTTTTGGGTTCGGGCTTCAAGACTTTATAATATTGACTTTATTGATAGCGTTTTAATGCAAAAAAGAGTATTGCCAAATTCGTTACACGCTACTTTTTTCAAATCAAAAAACAAGCATGGCTATTCTACTCATCAAATTTTGAAAAAAGCCTCAATTCTCAACCAAAATAAAAAAGAAAATCAAATTTTATTAAGTAGAATTTATCTTGAAATTAAAATTGCTATAAAAACAAAAAATTATTTTCTATCAATTTTGAATATTATGCTATTTGTAAAAGTTGGAATGAAATCAATCTAAATCTTTTTACTTTCTATAAACTGATTAAAATCCCTTACATAATCTTCTTCCTGAAAAACATCAGAAGCAATAACAAGACAAACTGCTCCAGATGAAAAATTTTGTAATTCCCTCCAAATTCCTATTGGAATATGTAATCCAACATTTGGTTTGTTCAAAAAAATAGATTTTTTTTCAAAACCATCATTCAAAATAACTTCAAAACTTCCGCTCAATGCTATAAGCACTTCATGTTGTTTGATGTGTGAATGACCACCTCGAAATGCAGTACTAGGAACATCAAAAAGATAATATACTCTTTTCAAATCAAAGGGTAAAATATCATTTTGAATAAATCCTAGATTACCACGTATATCCTCTACCACAGGAATTTTTATTAGTTTGATTTGGGTCAGTTTAGTATTCATTTTTATATTGTTCTATTCAGTTAAAAGAGAATCTACTGGTTGTATCAAAATTGATTTTTTTCTGAAATATCTTGCAATTTCTAAATTTTTCCAATTTTGTTTGTCATTCGTAAGTCCCATAACTTCTCTACTGTATATAGTTAAAGGTATATTGATTAAGCCAGGCAATTTACATTCTGTTTTTTTGCAATTATTAATTAATTCAAATCTTGCTTTCATTTCATTATTATATTTAAAAGCTTTACCTGTTATCAAATCGTGGTAAGCTAATGTAATATTATTGTTTGAAAAAAAAATCAATAAAATAATAATTCTAAAACAAAATTTTATGTTCATACTATAATTTAAATCATATTTTTTTTGTAAAATAAAATAATGAATTATTGTAAAAACAAAATAAAGGTATGTAAAAATAAAAAAGAAGTAAATTGTATTAGAAGCCCTACCCGGAGGTGCTCCATTTGTTATCCAAAAACATGTAAAAACAGCTATGTAAACCAATAGAAAAAAAAACAAAAAGGATAAGAAAGGATGAGTGATATATTTTCTATTCACTCTTTCTTTAAGTATTTTAACAATACTAGAAATGAAAAACAAACTACAAATAGTTATGATTGGAATCCATTTCATAATCAACGAAATAGAAATTTGAAAAGATTTAATTATTGAATTAAGCAGTTGGTATTTAACACTTATATAATTTGCTCTTTCAAAATTACCGGGAGCAAATACTTCTAAAAACGCAAAACCAAAAGTTAACACCAAAATAAAGAATAGTGAAGTATTATTTTTTTTTAGTGACAATAAATTAAAACTAAACAAAACAAACATTATAAATAATAGGCTTACAACTGTAATTTCATTTGTTCCCATGGTAGCAAATAAAATAATACTTGAAAGGAAAAAGTATATGTTTTTTTTTGTGCTTAAATATTTTAAAAAAAAAGTAAAAAAAAGTAAGATTAAAATTTGAGAAACTAAATATACATATAAAGCTGTAACCCAATAAAACCCTTCTGAAACACTGGGCATTTGATAAACATATAAGAAAAAAATTAACCCAACATAGGAATACTTTTCTAGTCTAGATATGTTCAATTTCAAACTAGATAAAAATAGATATAAAGTGAATATGAATATTAAAATAAAAGCGATTGGAATTATTTTAAATAAGAAATAATTATCAATTACCAATGGATTGAGGCAAAAAAGCATATTTGAAATATATCGTCCTGACCAGAAAAAATATCTCCTTATTATTAAAGTCAAGAATGGTTCAGTTTGTGATTCATAACTTAAATCAAAATCATCTGATGATGGATTATTGAAAAATGATAAAATAAGTAGAGGGAGTAATCCTGTCAATGACAAAACAATAAAAAAATAATTGCTATTCATTTTACATATTTTGTTGAAGATTTTCATCATCAAATTTTCAGTTTTTAGAATTAGATTCATTAGAATGTTGTTTAAAAAATTAAATATTTATTCATTTATATTCTTAGTAAAGAAAACTCTCAAGAATTGCTTTTATTTGTCGAATTCAAGTTTTAAAACAAACTTTTCCTAAAATATACACCTAAAACAAGTAGATAAATAAAATTATCCAAGGCGTGAGCGATTACCACGCCTTGTAAACCAAAAATAGTAATAAGATAGATTGATAAAAAATATAAAACAACAAAAGAAAAAATTTCAGAAAGGATAAACGCCATGGTCAATTTTTTAGCAAAAAATTGAAATCCTAAAATTAACGAAGCTACTTTAAAAACATCTCCCAAAAGTTGCCAAAAAAACAAGGAAGAAACAGGAAGAAATTCTTTGGTAAATAACAACTCTATGATAAAAAACCGCAAGAAATAAATAACTGTTAAACCAATAACAAAAAGTGGCAAAATAGATTTGTAATAAGACCAAAAAACTTGTTTGGTTTCTAGGTTGTTTTTGGCTTCAGCCAATTTAGGAAAAAAATATACCGTTAAAATTGTACTCGAAAACAACATATAAAACGAGGATAGTCTTGTAATGGTCTCCCAATAACCCGCTTGTTCGATTCCTATATTGGTAATAACTCGATTTCGAATAGATATTAAAACGAGAGGACTCAAAATAGCCGAAACCAATATCATTAGTGAATAGGATGATAACTTTTTTAAAATTTGAGAGTCGAAACACCTCAAACTTAGAAAATCAAGAAACGGAAGTTCTTTGTTTAAGAGATAAAAAACAAAAAAAAATAGTATGGCTGGACTAATGATTACTGCTAATAAAGCCCCCTCAATTTTATAATTTATAACTAAATACAATGACACCAACAACCCAATAATACTGCCAAGAATAGTAGTCCAAATTACTTTCTTGTAATTCCCTAAACCATTAATAACAGAAATAAAAAAAACAGAAACAGCAATTAAGGGCAATGTCAGAGCGGCAACTTTAAAAACAAATTGATATTCGTAACTATTTCCGAATATTTTTTCATTCCAATAAAAGGCAAAAAAAAATAAAACACCACTCATTAACACTGTCACAACAATCAAACTGATAAAAACGGTTGAAATTATTTTTTGTAGTTGTAACTTATTGTCTTTGTTTTCGGCAACATATTTTACAATTCCTGTTTGGAATCCAAGTGTAGAAAGGCTTTCTAAAGAGGAGGTGAAATTTCTAAAATTACCCACTAAAGCCAGACCTCCAGGTCCCACAAAAACAGCCAATAACTTGGAGGTAATTAACCCAATTCCCAGTCTAACAAGGACACTAAAACTGTTTAAAGCAGAAATTTTAAACAGTTGGGTTTGGAATATTTTTTTTATAAAATTCAATTAAATATCTGTTTAAATTCCTTTGCAAAAGTAACTGTTTTGGAATTGTTGCAAAAAGTCAACGATTAGTTGTAAACATACTATTTTACTCTGAATAATCAATGTAGAATACATTTACAAATAGAAAAAAAATCAAAACCAACGGTGTCTTTTGAAATAATACAACATAATCAACCCAATTAAAAACATAATTCCGACAACAGTATAATAACCATTTTCATATCTGAGTTCAGGCATATAATCGAAATTCATACCATAAACTCCAACTATAAAAGTAAGTGGAATAAAAATAGCCGAAACGATGGTGAGCGTTTTCATAATCTCATTCATTTTGTGACTTTGGGCAGAAAAATAATAATTTGAAGCACTTTCTAATGAGCTCATATCTGCTTCTACCTGTTCTAAAAGTTCTAAACTTTTTTGGTATAATCTTGAAAAAAAGGTGAAATTATCGGCTTCAATTCCGTTAAAAACGGTATCGTCTTTAATACTTTTAATACTGTACAAAGACTCACGAAGTGGCGTTATAGAACGCTTTAAGAAATTCAAATTATCACGGTGCTTTTCGATTTTTTCCAGAATAATTGGGTCTGTATTTCTTTTGGTTGAATCTATCAACTCTTCAATTTTGTTTTCCTCATTTTCTAATGTGATATAGAAATTTTCCATAATTGCATTCAAAAGAATATACAGCAAATAATCGCCTTTTTTGGTTCTAACAATTCCGGAATGAGTGCGAATTCGTTCTCGAATATGAGTAAAAAAATCACTCCTTTTTTCTTGAAAAGAAATCAAAACACCTTCTTTTATAACAAAACTAATTTGCTCCACAGAAATGGTGTCCGAAGATTCTGCTGGTAACAATGATTTTATATTAAAAAACAAAATATCGTGTTGCTCTTCTATTTTTGATCTTTGGGTTGTATTCAAAATATCAGCCAACATAAAATTGTCAATTTTAAAGTAACTGCCAATTGTTTGTAATAATTCAAGATCGTTCAAACCATGAATGTTGAGCCAATTTGTTTTTTGTAAATCGATACATTGTCTTAAATCGGTAACTTTTAATTCGGTGTAAACAGACAAATTTTCTTCATCATAAACATAGAGTTGCATCTCGGAATTGGTTTTTTTATGAACCCCGGCATACTCCAAATTATATGGTAAATGCTTTATTTCCTTTTTGTGTTTTATTTTTCTCATCCTATTTTTATTACGAAGTAATATTACGAAAATAATTTATACACAAAAGTGACATTTGTCATTCAATGGAATTAAAAAAACTACTGAGAACATCAAACAAAAAAAACCGAGCCATTTCTAGCCCGGTTTTGAACAAAAAAAACTAAAAAACTAATCTTTTTGAGAATTTACAGCCAAGCTGTAAATTACCAAACCAAAACCAATTTTATTGATAGCATCAGCAATATTATACACTACATCAATATTACCTGCTGGTATAAAACTGTTATACCATCCTGTGGTTCCCATCATATAACCTAATGGATATATTGACCAACCTACCAACACGAACCAACATAATATTTTGTGTGCAGACAAAACATTTCCACCAGCAGCTTTCGCTAGTTTAGAAGCTTCACCAAGCCATATTTCATAGACAATCGCAAAATAAGCTACACCCGAAACAAAGCCCCAAAAAGCAGCACTATCTGGATAAACTACCTCTCCAATGTATCCTGTAACTAACATTACAACAGAATAGAAAATCATTTTCCATAATAAACTTTGTTTTGCTCCAGCTATTTTCAAAATCAAATAAAACTCTAAACACATCAACGGTACTGTTAGTACCCAATCAACATATCTAAAAAATGTTGGAGATTCTCCAATTTCTGCCCAATATTCCTTCATATAGAAATAATGCACAGCAGCAATAAATGTAATTAAACCAGAAACAAGTACAGAAGTACGCCATTTTTTATCAAATTGACTTAATGATAAAAAGAAAAAAGCGGATGCAGCCATCATAGCCATACATCCAACAAAAAAAGTAAAGCCCACATAATCAGTAGGAAGCATTTTTGTAATTAATGCTGTAGACATAAGTAAGTTTGACATAAGTAATAAATTTTAAGTTATTGTTTAACCAAATATACAAAAGATTAAACAAATAAAAAAAATTTGTCTACTATTTTTTTACTAACTTTAAAAAAAAAAAATATTTGTTATGTCAAAAGTTTCAAACTTATCAATATTATCAAGCTTTGTTGGATTGTGGCTTACTTCGTATATGACAAATCAAACTCAGATAATTGTAGGCTTTATCTTTATATTATCATTTGGTATCGTACATGGAGCAAATGATTTGTTACTAATAAAAAAAATAAAAGGTAAAAATTCTATTCAATATTCAAAAATATTATTTCAATACGTAGCAATTATTCTTTTAGCTGTTTTATTATTTAGTTTTATTCCTTGGTTTGCTATGTTATTGTTTATAGTAGTAAGTGGATATCATTTTGGAGAACAACATTGGAATAAAAAACTAATTAATATGAACTTACTGTATGCTAAGTTATTCTACTTTGTTTATGGATTATTTATCTTATTACTATTATTTGAATTTCATAAAAACGAAGTTCTCATGATATTGTGCGGGATTACAGGTATAGAATTCAATTTTATTAGTATTTCTTTACTTTTTAAAATAGTTGGCGCTTTGCTACTAGCGTTATCTGTATATAATTTTAAAACTTCACCTATATTTCAAAAAAGTATTGCTAAAGAATTATTATATTTAATATTATTTACAATAATTTTTAAGATAGGTAGCTTGATTTGGGGATTTGCAATTTATTTTATCTTTTGGCATAGTATCCCATCATTGTTTGAACAAATAAAATTTTTACATGGAGCAGTTTCAACCTCAAATCTCAAGGTTTATTTAAAAGCTGCCTTTATCTATTGGCTCATTTCAATAATCGGTATAATAGCATTATATTTTATTCTCAAAGATTATAAAATATTTGATTCTATATTTTTCTCTTTTTTAGCTGCAATAACTTTTCCGCATGTACTAGTCATTGAAAGAATGTTTACTACTAAAAATAAAAAAACCGAGTAATTGCTTACTCGGTTATACTTGTATATTTTTAGTTTGTTAGAGGATACCTAAGATAGTATTTAAAAATTTTAATACATCAGATAAACTTCCGAAATAAGATAATAATTTAGAGATAATACAACGCTTTTCTTTGTGATTTACAACTTTTTTTTTAACTCCTAATCGGCTCTAAAAGTTGAAACAAAAAAAGCAAAAAAAAACACAAAACTGCAATGTTAAGAATAATTATTTCTATGTTTTAAATATTATTATTTTTTATTTGAGGTTTAGAAATATAAAAAACCAAGAATAGTTGGAGCCTACAATCCAACAAAAATAGCTCTATCTAGATTTTTTAAAATCAAATAATGATATTAAGAAATAAATATTAATACTACAAATAATAAAATAAAAAAAATCAGATTTGTAAAATTTAGTAATCATATTGTTTTTTTTTAAAATTAATAAAAAATTAAATTAATTATTCGACATAGTAACAATATTATAATTTTTAACTAATGTTATTTAAAAAATTAATAAAAAAAATATAACTTTAAGGTCGCATTAAATTTTAAAGAAGAAATAAGTAAAATACGAATGGTAATTTATTATTCTTTAGTTTGTTTTCATTTAACTGAACCATACTTCATATGAATTAGTTCTATATAATTATAATTACTTTTAAATAAAAAATCATTTAAAACTTATTAATAAAATAGCCATTTATGACAAAATTAGATTCATTCTGTTTTTATTTGTTGTCGGATAATTTCAAGAAAAAAATTGAACAAATTATTATCTTTTTATCTATCAGTTCCTTTTTATTACACCTGTTGTTCATACTCTTAAACAAGTTTCAAATCATCCAGTTAGGTGAATTATCCAAATTATTTATTAATCCAATAGGGGCAATATATACTCCATTTTCATTTATTCTTATTTATGAAGTTTATTTATTAGTGTATTATTTACCCAAATCTACATCAACATACATTGGAAAACAATATGAAATTATATTATTGATAGTAATTCGACGAATTTTTAAAGACATTTCACTTTTAGAATTTACAAATAATTGGTTCAATGAAAAGTATGACCTCATTTTTATGTACGATCTCGCTGCTGTAATAATATTGTTTTATTTAATTTTTAAGTTTTATCAACTAAACTATAAAAACAGCATTGATAGCAGAAAAAAAGATACTGAAATCAGAGTCGAAATAAAAAAATTCATAAAAACAAAAGAATATATAGCTTCCCTTTTAGTTCCAATTGTTTTCATTTTATCTCTTTACAGTCTTGTAAATTGGATATTGGATAGCTTATTGTCTGTTAACAAGTTGGTTTATGATTTTAAAGATATAAACAAAATATTTTTTGATGATTTTTTTACATTATTAATTTTAGTTGATGTTTTTTTACTTTTATTTTCATTTTTACATTCCGATAAATTCAGTAAAGTGATAAGGAATTCGGGTTTTATAATTTCAACCATAATAATTAAGCTCTCTTTCAGTACTGAGGGTATTATAAATGTATTATTGATAGTAATGTCGGTGGTATTTGGTATTGTAATATTATTTATACACAATAAATATGATAAATTAGAAAATGATCTTTAAATGAAAATAATTATAAAAAAACCGTGTCATTTCTAACACGGTTTAGTCTATTATCTACAAGTCTATTCTCTTTTATTTAAAGAATTATTTAACCTCTTCAAATTCTACATCTTGAACATCGTCTCCTTGAGCATCCGCTTGTGGCTGTGCTTGTTGACCTTGTTCTCCTTGAGCATACATCGCTTCAGTAGCTGTTTTCCAAGCTGCGTTGATGTTGTCTAAAGCAGTTTGAATGGCTGGAATATCTTGAGAAGCATGCGCCATTCTCAATTCAGTCAAAGCGTATTCGATAGCTACTTTGTTATCGTCAGTTAATTTTTCTCCTAACTCTTTCAATTGAGATTCAGTTTGGAAAATCATTCCGTCTGCTTCATTCAATTTCTCTACTCTTGAACGAGCAGCTTTATCAGATTCTGCATTCGCTTCTGCATCTTGTTTCATTCTTTCGATTTCTTCAGAAGTCAATCCAGATGAAGCTTCAATACGAATATCATGCGATTTTCCTGTTCCTTTGTCAGTAGCCGAAACTTTGATGATACCATTAGCATCAATATCAAAAGTTACTTCAATTTGAGGAACTCCTCTTGGTGCTGGTGGAATACCATCAAGGTTAAAACGACCAATTGTTTTGTTATCCGCTGCCATTGCTCTAGCTCCTTGAAGCACGTGCAATTCAACTGTTGGCTGAGAATCTGCAGCAGTAGAGAAAATTTGTGATTTTTTAGTTGGAATAGTCGTGTTAGACTCAATTAATGTAGTCATTACACCACCCATAGTTTCAATTCCTAAAGACAAAGGAGTAACGTCTAACAACAATACATCTTTAACATCTCCAGAAAGAACTCCTCCTTGAATAGCCGCTCCAATAGCTACAACCTCATCAGGATTTACTCCTTTAGACGCTTTTTTACCGAAGAATTTTTCTACTTCGTCAGCAATTCTTGGCATACGAGTTGAACCTCCAACCAAGATAACTTCGTCAATATCAGAAGTAGACAAACCTGCATCTTTCAACGCTCTTGCCACTGGAGCCATAGAACGTTTTACTAATGCATCAGACAATTGCTCAAATTTAGCTCTTGTTAATTTTTTTACTAAGTGTTTAGGTCCTGAAGCCGTTGCAGTAACATAAGGCAAGTTGATTTCTGTTTCAGCAGAAGATGACAATTCGATTTTTGCTTTCTCCGCTGCTTCTTTAATTCTTTGCAAAGACATTGGATCTAAACGCAAATCAATTCCTTCTTCAACTTTGAATTCGTCAGCCAACCAGTCTATAATCGTTTGGTCAAAATCATCTCCACCTAAATGGGTATCTCCGTTAGTTGATAATACTTCAAAAACGCCGTCTCCTAATTCCAATACAGAAATATCAAAAGTACCTCCACCTAAATCGTAAACGGCAATTTTTTGATCTGTTCCTTTTTTGTCCAATCCATAAGCCAAAGCCGCAGCTGTTGGTTCGTTAATGATACGCATTACTTTTAAACCTGCAATTTCACCCGCTTCTTTTGTAGCTTGACGTTGTGCATCGTTAAAGTATGCAGGTACAGTAATAACTGCTTCTGTCACTGTTTGACCTAAATAGTCTTCAGCTGTTTTTTTCATTTTTTGAAGTGTCATTGCCGACAATTCTTGTGCCGTGTACAAACGACCATCAATATCCACACGAGGTGTGTTGTTATCTCCTTTTACTACTGAATATGGAACTCTTTTTGCTTCGGCTGTAGTTTCAGCAAAAGATTGTCCCATAAAACGTTTGATTGAAGCAATAGTCTTAGTTGGATTAGTTACTGCTTGTCTTTTAGCAGGATCTCCTACTTTAATTTCACCCCCTTCTACAAAAGCGATGATCGATGGCGTAGTTCTTTTTCCTTCTGCGTTAGGAATTACCACTGCTTCATTCCCTTCCATTACAGAAACACAAGAGTTGGTTGTACCTAAATCAATTCCGATTATTTTTCCCATTTTTATTCTATTTAATTTTTGTTATATACTTTTTTAACAACTTGATTTGCTTTAGTCAATCTTTGTGCCAACCCCCAACACTTCAGTAAATTGTCAGTTCGCATTCGAACTGACATTAAAAATATGACAAGATGACATTTTAATTCCCCTGTCATTGCGAGGAAAGAAGCAATCTGGGGTGACCGAAGGTCGGGCTGAGTTGTCATTGCGAAGAGGAACGACATGACTCTCTGGTCTAGGCAAACCATTAAACCGAATGATTTGCTTTGTTTAGAAATCTTCTTTGTTTAAATAAACTAATTTGTAAGAAAAAAAAATACATTTGAAAAACAAAAAAGCGAAACAAACCTTCGCCAATCTACCCAAATTTGGGTGTGTGGTAGAAAGTTTGTTTTGCCTGCATGCTAATTAACTACAATCTTGCAAAAATGAACATACCAACATCCATAAGGCTATTTGATAAAGAAATCTCATATTCCAAAAGTATAAAATTGGGAAAATTGGTATATAAAAAAGGTATTGGAGAAAAATTAAACCGGATCATTTTGTACATTATAGCTTTTCAGCTTTTTCTTGCAAGTGTCTTTATTTTATTAGATAAAAATGTTCCCAAAACCTTTTTTAATGTTATAAGCCTTTCAGTTGCAATTTTATTTTCACTTTATTATAATTATCGAATTTATAGAGAAAAGAAGTTAAGTAAAATTCAAACTACTAATGAGGCTAAAAAAAATCATATCTTAATTCAGGATTATGCAAGTAATAATAATTATACTATCTACCATAATTCTTCAAACACAATAGTTTTAAAAAGTTCATTCATAAGTACAATGTATATATTTCTATTTATATCAAAACAAGAAATTAATTTTGTAATACTTAAAGAGGGTTTCAAATTGGATCCGCCCGTATTATTTTCACATATTAGATTTAAAAGATCTTTAAAAAAGCATCTTGCCTAGTCTTTTTATACCAATGACTAAAAAAATGATACATTTTGAAAATCACAACATTGTCTTACAATTAATCTTTCTAACTCACAGAAAATACTTAACTAACAAAATTCACAATTGCCTACAAGCGAAAACGTTATTCTTTTACCAAACCCCGTAAATAACCTCCCTTCAAAATCAGAATTTTAAAATTTAATTTTCCAAATCTACTTCCTTATCTTTGTGCTTTCAAAAATTGATGTATGAATACTGTTTTAGAAAATAGTCCTTCTGTAGAGAACCCAACCGAAATCAAAACGAGTACCAAACCAAAATGGTTGAGAGTCAAACTGCCTATTGGTCAAAAATACACCGAACTTCGTGGTTTAGTAGACAAATACAGTCTGAATACGATTTGCACCTCAGGAAGTTGCCCTAATATGGGCGAATGTTGGGGCGAAGGCACTGCTACCTTTATGATTTTGGGAAATATTTGTACCCGTTCTTGTGGTTTTTGTGGTGTAAAAACAGGTAGACCCGAAACGGTTGATTGGGCTGAACCCGAAAAAGTAGCACGTTCCATCAAAATTATGAACATCAAACACGCCGTAATCACAAGCGTTGATAGAGATGACTTGAAAGATGGCGGTTCTATTGTTTGGATAGAAACCATCAAAGCCATTCGGAGAATGAATCCCAACACAACCCTCGAAACTCTGATTCCTGATTTTCAGGGAATCGAACGAAATATTGACCGAATTGTAGAAGCCAATCCTGAAGTGGTTTCGCATAATATAGAAACTGTTCGCCGTTTGACTCGCGAAGTGCGCATTCAAGCCAAATATGACCGAAGTTTAGAAGTCTTGAGATACTTGAAACAACAAGGCATCAACCGAACAAAGTCGGGAATTATGCTCGGTTTAGGCGAAACCGAAGAAGAAGTCTATCAAACGATGATGGATTTAAAAAAATCAAATGTGGACGTGGTTACTATTGGTCAATATTTGCAACCTAGCAAAAAACACTTGCCAGTAAAGGAATTTATCACTCCAGAGCAATTCGCCAAATACGAAAAATTCGGATTAGAATTAGGTTTTCGCCACGTAGAAAGTGGTCCGTTGGTTCGATCTTCTTACAAAGCCCAAAAGCATATTTTATAGTTCAAAACTTAGACTTGCAATTATTTAATGTCTAAACTTGTTTCGATAAAATTAATAATTGAAGTATCAAATTGGTTTTGTTCCTTCAAAAAACGACTCTGAATTGGCAAATAATACAACTGATTGTTGGGCAATTTATCTTTCAAGCGAACATAATCTTTTTCGGTGGTAATGATTACATTTTCACCCGCTTGATTTTTAATAGTCCTAATATCATTTTCTGTAAAATCATGATGATCGGAAAAAGTTAAACAAACATCATTTTCGTTTTTCAAATAATCAAAGAAAGGAATAGGTTTGGCAATTCCTGCCAATAAAAGTTTGGGACTTTTTTTAATTTCTGAAACAGGAATGTTTTCAGTTTCAGTTTCAGTTTCAGTTTCAGAATAAACAGAATCATCGTAATCAATAAAAGAAAAATACAATTGCTGTTTGGCTTCTAAATTCAACTTGTTTTTGATTTCATTTTGCTCTTCCAATGGGAGATTTACTGGACATTTGGTTACAATGACCAAATCTGCCCGTTGAGCTCCACTCCTACTTTCGCGTAAATTTCCTGTTGGTAAAATCCAATCATCTGAAAATAAATCACCATAAGTTGTAAGTAAAATATAAAAACTAGCCTTTACTTTTCGGTGCTGAAAAGCATCGTCTAATAAGATAATTTCTGGTTTTACTTTTTGCGAAAGCAATTGCTCAATGCCATTTTTTCTGTTGGCATCAACCGCTACTTGAATATTCTTGAATTTTGTAAAAAACTGATACGGTTCATCTCCTAAAGTAAGCGCATTTGAGGTTTCATCGGCTAGAACAAATCCTTTGGATTGTCGCTTGTAACCCCGACTGAGTGTTGCCAATTTGTATTTTGGCGAAAGCAAACGAATTAAATATTCAATTTGAGGGGTTTTTCCAGTGCCGCCAACACTCAAATTTCCGACCGCAATAATTGGAACACTGAATGAATATGATTTTAAAATTCCAATATCAAAAAGGAAATTTCGAAAACTGGTAATGATTCCATACAAGACAGAGAAAGGAAAAAGTATTTTTCGAAGTAAAATCATCCTTATTTATCAGAATAATGACCCATTGCCGAGATGATATAAACAGTTACAACATCCTCTTCAACTCTATAAATTAGTCTGTCTTTTCTATTAATTTCTCTGGACCAAAACCCAGTAAGTTCGTATTTTAATGCTTCTGGATTTCCTGTCCCTTCAAATGGTTTTTCGGACAATTCTATTAAAATCTTGGAGATTTTCTTAATGCTGGCTTGATTTCCTGATTTTTTGTGCTTTGCAATATCTAAATTTGCTTTGGGTTCTATTTTAATCCTAAACTTCCCCATATATCATTAGGATCAAGAGTTATACATTTTGTTTTACCACTTTTAATATCAGCATCTCTGTCCAAAATCATTTTTACAAATTCAGGATTGTATAAATCTTCCTCTCCTTTTTTTAATTTTCTAGATTTAGATTCAACAAGTTCAACCTCTTTTTCATCAGTAAAAAAGGTTTTGGCAAACTCCAAAAAAGCTTTGCCTTTTTTGGAACGCTCGTCAATTTTTAAAGTTATTGTTGTCATAAAAAGAATTTTTGAACAACAAATATACAAAAAACGCAATAGAATCATTTTATAGTTGCTCCGTTATTCGTTTATTTGTTTCACAGAAAAAAGTTATACTTTTCCAAAATAAAAAAACCAATCATGACAAAAATTAAAGACATCATTTCCATTCTCGAAGAAATGGCTCCACTTGCCTATGCCGAAGATTTTGATAATGTGGGACTTTTGGTGGGGAATAAAAAAATCGAAGCCACGGGAGTTTTGGTTTGTCACGATGCTCTGGAAAGCGTTATTAACGAGGCGATTACAAAAAACTGCAATTTGGTGGTTTGTTTTCATCCTATTCTTTTTTCAGGAATAAAAAATATCACTGGGAAAAATTACGTAGAACGTTCCATAATCAAAGCCATCAAGAACGATATTGCTATTTATGCGGTTCACACCGCTTTAGACAATCATCCTGAAGGTGTGAATAAGATTTTTTGTAACGCTTTGGGGTTGAAAAAAACACGGATTTTAATTCCTAAAACCAATTTCATTCGGAAATTAGTTACTTATACCATTCCTGAAAATGCCGAAAAATTGAGAAATGAACTGTTCGAAGCTGGCGCAGGAACTATAGGTAATTATGACAATTGCAGTTTTAATTCTAAAGGAATTGGAACCTACATAGGAAATGAAAATAGCAATCCAGAATTGGGGGAACGATTTGAATTTATGCAAAATGAAGAAATAAAAATCGAAGTCACTTTTGAAAAACAGCTGGAAAATAAAATACTAAAAGCACTTTTCAAAAATCATGTGTATGAAGAAGTGGCGTATGAAATTTATGATTTGCAAAACAAACATCAAAACATTGGATTGGGAATGATTGGCGAATTAAATACTCCCATGAACGAAAAAGAGTTTCTCCTTTTTGTCAAAGAAAAAATGCAATGCGGCAGCATTCGACATACTGAATTTTTAAATAAACCGATACAAAAAGTAGCCGTTTTGGGTGGCTCAGGAAGTTTTGCCATTCAAAATGCGATTCGGGCTGGAGCCGATGTGTTTTTGACAGCCGATTTAAAGTATCATCAATTTTATGAAGCTGAAAATCAGTTACTTTTAGCCGATATTGGTCATTTTGAAAGCGAACGTTACACAAAAAATTACATTGTTGATTTTCTTAGAAAAAAAATGCTTAATTTTGCACCCGCCTTGTCGGCAGGCAGGGTCGTTTTATCAGAAATAAATACAAATCCAGTTAAGTACTTATAGAATATGGCTACTACAAAAGAATTGAGTGTTGAAGACAAATTAAGAGCAATTTACGATTTACAATTAATCGATACCCGAATTGACGAAATTAGAAATGTACGAGGAGAACTTCCATTAGAAGTAGAAGATTTAGAGGATGAAGTTACAGGATTAAGCACGCGTTCAGAAAAATTGAAAAGCGAACTTGATGCTATCGAGGAGTTGATCAAAACCAAGAAAAATGCGATTGATGACCACAAAGAATCTATCAAAAAATACACAAAACAACAAGATAGCGTTCGCAACAATAGAGAATTCAACTCATTGACCAAAGAAATAGAATTTCAAGAATTAGAAATTCAATTAGCCGAAAAGCAAATCAAGGAATTGAAAGCTTCGATGGAACACAAAAAAGAAATTATTGCGCAATCAAAAGAGCGATTAGAAACTAAATCGAATCATTTGAAGCACAAAAAATCAGAGTTAGAAGCCATTATGGCAGAAACTGAAAAAGAAGAATCTTTTTTGTATGAAAAATCAATTGAGTACCAAAAACAAATTGAAGAAAGATTACTTAAAGCTTATTTAAGAATTAGAGGAAGTGTTCGTAATGGTTTGGCAGTAGTTTCTATCGAAAGAGGTGCATCTGCAGGTTCATTTTTTACTATTCCACCACAAACTCAAGTAGAAATCGCTGCTAGAAAAAAAATCATTACCGATGAACATTCAGGAAGAATATTAGTTGATAATGTTCTAGCAACCGAAGAAAAAGAAAAAATGGAGAAAATGTTCTCTAAATTTTAAATCTACTATCTTAAGTCCCGACACATTATCGGGACTTTTTTTAAATGAAAAAAGCACTTTATTTCCTTTACACTAAAACTGTAGGTTTATATATTAATCTACTTAGTTTTATTTTGCCTTCAAAAGCCATAAAACTAGCTTGTAGCTTATTTGGAGGACCACGAAGAGGTAAATTATCCTTAGAAAAATTACCAGATTTCATTCAAACTTCAGAAATTGAAAGTTTTAGCTACAAAGGACAACGATTCAAATCGTATGTTTGGAAGGGCAATGAAACAATCATTTTATTGGTTCACGGTTGGGAAAGCAACGGATTGCGTTGGCAAAAACTTTTACCCTATTTACAAGAAACAGGCAGTACAATTATAGCTATAGATGGTCCAGCTCATGGTTTGTCTAGTGGAAACACTTTCGATATTCCAAAATACGCTGCTTTTATCAATATTGTAGCAAAAAAATACAATCCAAACTATCTTATCGGACATTCTTTAGGTGGCAAAACCTGTTTGTTTTATCAATACTTTCATAAAAATCCATCTGTAAAAAAAATTGTTACTCTTGGAGCTCCATCCGATTTTAAAATTATCCTGGATAATTATGTGAATTTATTGAGTTTAAATTCTAGAATTGTAAGAGGTATTGAATTGAACTATCGAAAAATATTTAGATCGAGTTTAAGTTTTTTCTCTGCTAGTTATTTCGCCTCTAAAATAGATTGCAAAGGACTCATTATTCATGACATTCAAGATTCTACAGTTAAATTAGAAGAAGCAATAAAAATTAATAACGCTTGGAAAAATTCTGTTTTTATAGAAACAAAAGGGTTTGGACACAGTTTACACGATGACGATTTGTACAAAAAAGTTATTCAGTTTTTGTTTGAATCTAAAACACAATAAAACTTTTTTTCAAATCTCCTTTTTTTCTCCTACATCCCAATAAATAATTTTATACTACTTTTACGGCATGGACGAAAATCTAAAACGCCTCAATAAATTCATTGGGGAATCAGGCTATTGCTCACGTAGAGAAGCAGATAAAATCATCGAAGAAGGTCGTGTAACCATCAACGGTCAAGTGCCTGAATTGGGAACCAAAGTATCTCCAAATGATGAAGTACGAATAGACGGAAAATTGATTCGAGAGAAAAACGAAAAACTCATTTATTTAGCTTTCAACAAACCGGTAGGAATCGAGTGTACAACCAATTTAGACGTTCGCAACAACATCGTAGATTATATTAATTATCCAAAACGTATTTTCCCAAT
>CAMAWK010000019.1 GCA_945861915.1 Flavobacterium psychrophilum
AACGGAATATTGACTATTAGTGGTAATCAAGAAATAAATTCAGTTGAAGTTTATGATATACGCGGTAACAAAGTTAATACTCTCATCGAAAAAAGGCGTATATCGGTTGGAAATTTATCTTCGGGAGTTTATTTTTTAAAAATAAATAAACAACAAACTATAAAGTTTATTAAGGAATAAATTTAGATTCTGATTGAAGATTCTCGAATGTTTAATTGACCATTTAGAACAATAACTTGAGGTTTAAAAGTTACTGGATTTTCAATTTGGGCTATTAAAATTCTGGCTGCCTCTTTACCAATTTCATGTGCAGGCTGTAAAACTGAAGTTAAAGCTGGGTCGATAATAGTTCCTAATTTTGACTCAGTAAAACCTACAAACGCAATGTCCTTAGGAATTGAGAAACCTTTCTTTTTAAAAACTTGCATGGCTCCGATGGCTGATGGATCATTAGAAGCAAATATTGCATCGGGTATTTTGCCGCTGTTAATAATTTCTAAAGCGACTCTTTTACCATCTTCAATAGTGAAACCTGTAGCAATAATTTGTTCTTTATTTACAGTTAATTTATGTTTAGCATGCGCATCTAAAAAACCTTTCATTCTATCATTTGTTAACGAAAGTGACTCTTTTCCCTTAAGATGATATATATTTCTATAGCCTTGATTAATTAAATGTTCTGTAGCAAAAAAAGCCCATTTATAATCATTAAAAAGGACTTTTGAAGCTGTTATTTCGTCACAAACTCTATTGACGAAAACAATCGGAAATCCGGTATCTATTAAATTCTGATAATAATCAACATTTTTGGTTTCACTAGATTGCGAAATAATAATTCCGTCTACCATGCTATCCTCTAAAGTTTTAAAGTTTTTAAGTTCTGTCTCAAAGTTTTCGTTAGACTGAGTAATTAATACTTGGTATCCTTTTTCAAATAATATTTCTTGAGCTCCAATTATTACTTCGGGAAAGAAACTATTCAAGAATTCGGGCACTACAATTCCTATGGTCAATGACCTTTTTTGTATTAATTTTTTTGCAATAGGATTGGGGCGATAACCCATTTCTTTTGCAGTTTTTAAAATTAGATTTTTTGTATCTAATTTAATATCGCTCTTGTTATTAAAAGCGCGCGATACTGTAGCGATAGAAATGTTCAGTTTTTTGGCAATATCTTTGATGGTTATGTAAATCATAGATTATTTGTAATTCCACATTAATTTAATAATTTATTTACCTTTAATTTATATTCGGAAACGTTTTCGTAAAAGATTTTGCATTCGGAAACGTTTCCGAAAGATTTCCAAAGAAAATTTTAAAATTACAATAAATAAGTGTTGTAATTTTACTTGCTATGATTTTTTTAAATTTATTTACCTAAAACGACCATGAAAAAAAGACCACTTATACTTATTTTACTGCTAACGCTCATTGGAAATTCTCTTTTTGCTCAAAACCCTGTTTTAGTAGAAAACACTAAATTAACTGTTGTTAATCTTGAAGGTAACAATTATACGGTGGGCAGTAATGCAGAATTACGAATTAGTACTCCAATTACAGGAAATGGAACTATAAATTTAACGAGTGATTCGGGTTGGGTTATTCTAGAAGGTGTTTTGCCTTCTAGAGCCATACTTTTGCATCTAAGTTACATGAAAGTAAATGGTCAACCAGCAAAAAACAATGTAAATGTTAGAGTGACAAATTATTTAAGAGGTTGTGTTATTATACCTCATTCTCCAACATTTGAAGCACTTAGTCTTTTCACAGAGAATGGTTTTGCTGGTGATGAAATGAAATGCATTCCATTAAAATATTATAAAATAGCTGATTTAGGGAGTTTTGATAACCAAGTATCTTCTTTTAAACTCAAAAAAGGTTATATGGCTACTTTTGCTCAAAATGAAAATGGGACAGGCTACAGCAAAGTTTTCATTGCTGAAAATCAAGACTTGGAAATTAATACACTACAAATAGCCTTGAATAATGAAGTCTCTTTTGTTCGTGTTTTTCCGTGGAGATATACTGAAAAAAAAGGCATGGGATGGGGAATAAAATCGCCAATTCAAAATTTAAGAGGCAGTTGGTTTTACAATTGGGGTCCAGTAACTTCGGAAAGTACGCTTGATATTGAATTTGTTCCAATGAAATGGACGGCTTGGAATGATATCGATGGTCAATGGCAAACGTTATTAAATAATAACACTTCAAACCATCTTTTAGGATTTAATGAGCCAGATGCGGCAACACAAGCTAATATGTCTTTGGACCTAATGCTTAAACGTTGGCCTAAAATGATGGAATCAGGAATGCGATTGGGTTCCCCTTGTCCAGCAGGAAATAAACAATTGTTATATGATTTTATAGCCAAATGCGATCAATTAAATTATAGAGTAGATTTTGTTACCCTTCATGACTATGGAGAGGGAACAGCACTACAGTTTTATAATAATTGCAAAACATTGCATGATAAAACGGGTAGACCTGTTTGGGTTACCGAGTTTAATTATGGCGGAACTTGGACAGCTGGAAGACCAACTTATGCTCAATCGGCAGCTAGAATTAAAGAAATTATTGAAAAATATGACACAGAAGGAATTATAGAACGTTACGCTATTTTTAATTTTGACGAAGAAGATCAAAATAGAGCGGTATTTTATAACCCTGTTGAAAACCTAAATATCACTCCAATGGGAGTTGTGTATCGTGATCAAACTTCAATAATGGCTTTTAATCCTGCAGAACAAATTAACATTCCATTTAAAATGCCACCGTCTTTGAATTTGAGAGGTAGCAATACAGATGGTATCACAACAAAACTTTACTGGGAAAATTTTATAGATAACTCTATAGGAACTATTAAAATTGAACGGTCTTTCAATGGTGGAGCATTTGTTCAGATTGCAACTATTAATGGGTCTAATTCAAGCTATGATGACAATGTGCAAGCAATCGGATATGGTAAATATACCTACAAGTTTACTACTTTGAATCCAACTTATGGTAATTCGGTTACTGTTTCTGCAGTAATAGATGTTTTACCAAGTGGCAAACAAAACGTGGCTCGTTTTAAAAATGTTGTTGTAAGTTCTACTCATTCAGCCCCATATCCAGGATCTAGTGCGGTAGATAATGATATTATTTCTGACGCGAGTCGTTGGGTAAGTAAATCAGGTGTTTTTCCAGCCACTTTAGAAATTGATTTAAAAGATTTTTATTTAGTTGATGAACTTGTTTTGTATACGGGTTATCAAGGTTATAATAGTCCGATTACTAATTTTCAATTTCAATATTGGGATGGAATTAAATGGGTTGATGCTATTTCAGAAACAGCAAATACATTAAGTTCCTACCGCAAAAGTTTTACAGAAGTTAAAACCAACAAATTGAGGTTGTATGTGAACTCAGCAGATGGAAATATTGTTCGATTATTCGAAATAGAAGTGTATGGAAAATTATTTACTACTTTGAGTACAAATGAATTTGATTTAACTAAAAATGAGTTTAAAATTTATCCGAATCCAACATCTAACTTACTTTATGTAGAAGGAGAAAGTGATGTTGAATCGGTAGTTATATTTGATTTGAATGCAAGAAAATTAATTAAAAAGGAGGATTCAAATGCTGTAGATGTTTCTGAACTTTCTTCAGGAACTTATATAGTCAAAGTAAATAACAAAGAAACATTTAGATTAATAAAAAAATAATTCTAGTTGATGTTTAACTAAAAATTGACATGAAAAAACTACTTATATTTATTATTCTTATTTTATCTAATCTGGTATGTCAACTGTATGCTCAAAATCCTATTTTAGTCGAGAACACTAAATTGACTATCCCAAATTTGGGAGGCGACAATTATACAATAGGCAGTAATGCTGAATTACGAATTACAACTCCGTTAACTGCTAATGGAACGGTAAATTTAACTAGTGATTCGGGTTGGCTTATTTTGGATGGTATTTTGCCTTCACAAGCTATAGCTTCTCATTTGAGTTATATTTCTGTAAACGGACAACCCGCTGTAAATAAGGTCAATATTAGAGTAACTAATTATTTACGAGGTTGTGTAATTATGCCACATTCTCCAACATTTGAAGCACTTAGTCTTTTCAAAGAAACTGCTTTTACAGGTGCTGAAATGAAATGCATTCCCTATAAATATTATAAATCTGCCGACTTGGTTAGTTTTGATAATACCGTTTCTTCTTTCAAACTCAAGAAAGGCTACATGGCAACATTTGCTCAAAATGAAAATGGTTCAGGCTACAGCAAAGTTTTTATTGCCGAAAAAGAAGATATTCAAATTAGTACCCTTCAAGTAGGATTAAACGATAAAGTATCCTTTGTACGCGTTTTTCCTTGGAGATATACAGATAAAAAAGGGTTTGCTTCTGGATTGCCTGATTTCAATAGAGAAGTTAAACCTGCAAAATTAACAAATTCGGGATGGTTTTATCATTGGGGATCTTCAACTGCAGAGGATTTAACCGATGTAGAATTTGTGCCTATGAAGTGGAATGCAAAATCATTTACAGACCCAAGGTGGAATGAAATTAATAACGGGAATTATTCCAGTCACGTTCTCGGATTTAATGAACCACAGTCAGTTGGACAGGCTAACATGACGACTGAAGAACAATTAAAGTATTGGCCAAAATTAATGGAATCAGGAATGAGATTAGGTTCACCTGCTCCAACAAACATGACTCTTTTTTATGAATTTATGGATAAGTGTGATGAATTGAACTATAGAGTCGATTTTGTGGCACTTCATGATTATGGAGAAGGTACAGCATTATCATTTTATAATTTTTGTAAAACCGTTCACGATAGAACAGGCAGACCAATTTGGGTTACTGAATTTAATTGGGGTGGTACATGGACAAATAGCACTCCTACATATCCAGCAATAGCGGCACGTATTACCGAAATTATGGAAAAATATGATACAGAAGGTATTATTGAGCGGTATTCAATTTTTAATTTTGATGAAACTGTAAATGATTATGGTGGTGCTCAAAACAGAGCTGTTTTTGTTACGCCTGCAATTCCTAACTATACTTTTACTCCTTTAGGTGAGGCTTATAGAGATAATGTTGCTCCCATCGCCTATAATGCTGCCGAAGCTATAGATATTCCTTTAAAATTAGTAGCTCCACAAAATTTGAAAGTAACCAATAGTAATTTTGCCATAAATTTATTAACATGGGATAATTTTAATACTAGTGGAGTTGGTGCATTTCTTATAGAAAGGTCTTATAATGATGAAACATTTCAAACAATTGCACAAATTAGCGGTACAAGTGTAAGTTATAACGACACAATCCCTACTGCTGCTTTTGGAGATTATAAGTACAGAATATCAACTATTGAGGCAGGATTTCCAAATTCAAAATATGCAACAGTAGAAATATTTGTAGATCCAAATAATAGCTATACAGAACAAGCTCTATTAACTTCAAGTGATGGATTCGTCGCAGAATCGTCAGGGACATTTAATTCTAGTTTAACTTACGCAGATCTAAAAACTTTTCCCAACTTTACAAGGGAAGTTTATTTGACTTTTGATTTATCAAACTTAACTCAAGCGGCTAAATCTGCTAAATTGAATATTTTTTGTCAATCATTTGATAAGTATGCTGATCTTGAATTATCCATCTATTGCTTACCTGAATACGAAACAAATCAGCTAACTTGGGCAACACGACCAAATGTCCAAAATGCTTTGTCAAAAATTTGGATTAATGAAACCGATCACGCTAACTCTTTGTTAGAATTTGATATTTCTTCTTGTTTAGCATCTGTGTTGGCTACACAAACAAAAAAAGCAACATTTGTAATTAAAATCACAAGTGGAAACGATGCTTTAGTAAAACTCACAATGAGTGAAAATATTTCTAATAAACCATCAATAGTTATTTCTGATAAAAATCCAATAAACAAAGGGGTAAATTCTAGTATAAAGATGCCGACAATTTTTTCAGATAATATGATTTTACAGCGCGATAAACCAATAAAAGTATGGGGTGAAGTTTTGCCAAATGCATCTGTTACAGTTAATTTTGATGGGCAGACTTATACTACTTTAGCAAATTCAAACGGAAAATTTACAAGTACTCTCAATGCAAAAAGTGCTTCTGCCAATAGTTATACATTAACTATTAGCTCAAACAACGAAACCTTCAAATATAACGATATTGTGATGGGGGATGTTTATTTATGTGGTGGAGAATCGAATATGGCTTTATTAGTAAATGATTCAAAAACAGATCAGGTTGCCAATGCTGTTGCAGATTCAAATTACCCTAATCTACGTTTATTTGAGGTGGGTAAAATAGTAAATAACGGATCATTAATTAATGCTTCTGATAATTCTTGGAAATCAGCTAGTCCAGAACGAGTAATTAATTGGTCAGCAATAGCATTTTTTGTTGGTAGAGATATGCATAAGCATATTAATGTCCCTGTAGGTTTAATTAATCTTAGTCAAGATGGAGCAACTACTGATGCTTTTATATCTCCACAAGCATATACAAATGATCCCATTTTGAATGCAACAAAACGTACAAGTGGAGGGGGTATTTCAAGTTATTATACAACCCCATCATCCTTGTATAATTCTATGGTTTCTAAAGTTGCAGGTTACTCCATAAAATCCTTTTTGTGGTATCAAGCTGAATCAAATGCTACCTATTGGCCAGTGTATAAAACGATGCTAAAAGGTTTGATTAATGATTGGCGAACCCAATTTAATGGGCCTACTTTGCCATGGCTGTTTGTACAGTTACCGAGTTATACTCTTAGTAGTGATACTACTAACAAGACTTGGGCAGAAATTCGTGATATGCAACTTCAAGTATCAAAAGAAGACCCCAATACAGCCATGGCAGTTACTATTGATTTAGGAGAAACTAATAACATTGATCCCACTGATAAGTATACAGTAGCTAAACGAATGATTCCACAACTAAAAGCATTAGTATATGGCGAGCCGATAGTACACAAATCGCCCATCTATAAATGGCATCAAGTACAAGGTGCAAACTTAACAATAGCTTTTGATAATATAGGTGGTGGTTTATCTGCTACAAAAGCAATAACAGAATTCGAAATTGCAGGTTCTGATAAAGTGTATAAAACAGCCACAGCAACTATTTTAAGTGATAATAAAATAAGACTAACTAACGCTACAATTGCAAATCCTTTATATGCGCGTTATGCTTTTAAAAATTTCTCAACTGCTTCAATATTTACTACTGATACTTTTCCTTTGCCACTGTCACCATTCAGAACTCAAAGCTTGAATTGTAATTGTAATTAATTTTGAAACCTTTTTTTAACAACATTAATTAAAAAAACATAAAAGATTTCTTGACGTTTAACATTTATAAATTTAATTTACATCAAAACTTATGAAACATCTAGCATCAAATTTAGTAATTTTTCTTGCCTTTATAGGAGTTCAAATTTATGCTCAAAATCCAGTTTTGGTTGAAAATGCAAAATTGACAATTACAAATTTGGGAGGTGATAATTATACAATAGGCACTAATGCTGAATTGCGAATTACAACTCCATTAACCGCTAATGGAACTATAAATTTTACAACTGAATCTGGTTGGCTAATTTTAGATAGCGTTTTGCCTTCACAAGCTATAGCTTCTCATTTTAGTTATATTTCAGTAAACGGTCAACCCGCTGTAAATAAGGTCAATGTTAGAGTTACCAATTATTTACGAGGCTGTGTTATTATGCCACATTCTCCAACATTTGAAGCACTTAGTCTTTTCAAAGAAACTGCTTATATAGGAGATGAAATGAAATGTATTCCCTATAAATATTATAAATCAGTTGATTTAGCCAGTTTTGATAATACTGTTTCCTCTTTCAAACTCAAGAAAGGCTATATGGCTACTTTTGCTCAAAATGAAAATGGTTCAGGCTACAGCAAAGTTTTTATTGCCGAAAAAGAAGATATTCAAATTAGTACCCTTCAAGCAGGATTAAATGATAGAATATCTTTTGTTCGAGTATTTCCCTGGAGATACACTGATAAAAAAGGTTTTGGTTCTGGATTACCCGATTTTAACAGAACTAATACTCCTGTAAAATTAACAAAATCAGGCTGGTTTTATCATTGGGGAACAACATCAACTGAGGATTTAACCGACGTTGAATTTGTACCCATGAAGTGGAATGCAAAATCATTGACTGATTATAGATGGAAGGAAATTCTAGACATCAATTACTCTAATCATCTTTTAGGTTTCAATGAACCTGATGGAGCATCACAAGCTAATATGACTTTAGATGAGATGCTTTTGTATTGGCCCAAAATGATGGAATCTGGATTGCGATTGGGTTCACCAGCACCAGCGGGAAACCTACAACTTTTATACGACTTCATTGATAAATGTGATGAATTAAATTATAGAGTTGATTTTGCTGCCATTCACGACTATGGAGAAGGAACTGCGCTAGCATTCTACAATAAATGTAAAGCGGTTCACGATAGAACAGGCAGACCGGTTTGGGTTACCGAATTTAACTCTGGTGGGACATGGACAAACAGCACTCCAACTTACCCAGCAATTTCAACACGAATTGCCGAAATTATGGATAAGTATGATACTGAAGGTATCATTGAGCGGTATTCAATATTCAATTTTGACGAAATAGTAAATGATAAAGGTGGCGTTCAAAACAGAGCGATTTTTGTTACACCAGCAATTCCAAATTATACTTTTACGCCACTTGGCGAAACCTATAGAGATAATGTTTCTCCTATGGCATATAATGTTGCTGAAGCGATAGATATTCCTTTAAAACTAGTTGCGCCTTTAAATTTGAAAATTAGTAACACCAATGGTTCAGTTAACAAACTAGTTTGGGATAATTATAATTTCGCTGGTATAGGAACTATTTTTATAGAAAGAGCATCTGGTTCTAGCGGTTATGTTACAATCGCACAAATAAACAGTAACAACAGTAGTTATGAAGATGATATTTCTGCAGTTGGACTTGTTCAACACAATTATCGACTAACTGTTAAACAATCTGGGTATGCAAATTCGAAATCTATTTTAGGATCAATTGATTTAAATCCAAATAGGGTTTCTAATATTGCTCTTTCCAAGCCAGCTACAGCTAGTAGTATTTTATCCTCAATTTATCCTGCCTTGAATGCCGTTGATGGCAACACAACCGACAATGCTAGTCGATGGGTTAATGAAAGAGGTATAGTACCAGCTATTCTTGAAATAGATTTACAAGGCAGTTTTTTAATAAGTCAAGTTAAGATTTTTACAGGTAACACAGGTTCCAACAATCCTCTAATTAATTTTACTTTTGAGTATTGGGATGAAATTACCCAAAGTTGGATAGCAGTAGTTACTGAAACTAATAATACAATAAGCGCTTATTCAAAAGGATTTACTGAAGTTAAAACCAATAAAGTGAGACTTTATGTAAACGCAACTTCAGACAATACGGTAAGAATCTACGAACTTGAAGTATATGGTAGAGAAGCATCGGCATTGGGTTTGAATGAATTTGCTCAAAATGATTTTAAAATTTATCCAAATCCGACCACGAATGAACTGACTATCTCAGGATTGAATACACCAGAGACTATTCAAATATATGACATCAATGCAAGGAAACTTATTGAAAAACAAAACTCAAATTCAGTTGATGTATCGCAACTCCCATCAGGAGTTTACATTCTCAAAATAAATAAAAAAGAAACCTTACAATTTATCAAAAAATAAAAATTCAAAAACAAACGTAGTATGATAGTACAAGATTTTAGCCAAGTTACAAGAGGAAATAAAACAATAACAACCCAATCCGATTTAGTAGTAATAGGCGGAGGATTAGCTGGCGTTTGTTGCGCCATTGCTGCCGCTCGTGACGGAATAAAAGTAACTTTGGTTCAAGACCGACCTGTTTTGGGAGGAAATGCTTCCAGCGAAGTTCGTTTGTGGACTTTAGGCGCTACCTCTCACATGGGAAACAACAACCGATGGTCTAGAGAAGGCGGAATTATCGACGAAATTTTAGTAGAAAATATGTACCGAAACAAAGAGGGAAATACCTTGATTTTTGATACCGTTTTATTAGAAAAAGTAGTCATTGAAAAAAATATTACTTTATTATTAAACACTTCTGTATACGATGTAAAAAAATCAGATCCAAACACCATTAGCCAAGTCATTGCTTTTTGTAGTCAAAACTCCACTACTTATGAGTTGAATGCGTCTTTATTTTGTGATGCTTCTGGCGATGGAATAGTTGGTTTTCAAGCAGGTGCTGCTTTTAGAATGGGTGCTGAAACAGTGGAAGAATTTGGAGAAAAATTCGCTCCAGATATTGCTTATGGCGAACTTTTAGGACATACCATTTATTTTTACAGTAAAAATGTAGGAGCACCAGTAAAATATGTGGCTCCAGAATTTGCTTTAAAAGACATTACAAAAATTCCTCGTTATAAAGTATTAAATGACAAAGACTTTGGGTGCCGTTTGTGGTGGTTAGAATATGGAGGACGAAGAGATACCATTCACGAATCTGAAGACATTAAATGGGAATTATGGAAAGTAGTTTATGGTGTTTGGGATTATATCAAAAACTCAGGAGAGTTTCCAGATGCCGAAAATTTAACTTTAGAATGGGTAGGAACTATCCCTGGAAAAAGAGAAAGCCGTCGTTTTGAAGGTCATTATATGATAAAACAACAAGATTTAGTAGAACAAGCACAATTTGACGATGCCGTTTCTTTTGGCGGCTGGGCAGTAGATTTGCATCCATCTGATGGTGTTTATGACAGCAAACCGGGTTGTACACAATACCATTCAAAAGGAGTGTATCAAATTCCGTTGAGCACAATGATTAGCAAAAATATTTCCAATTTATTTTTGGGCGGACGAGTAATTAGTGCTACTCACGTGGCTTTTGGGTCAACACGTGTAATGGCAACTACAGCTTTGAGCGGACAAGCAGTTGGGTTTGGAGCGGCACAGTGTATCAAAAACAACATTTTACCAGCGCAATTGTTAGAGCAAAATCAAATAAAAGAATTGCAACAAACGTTAAGCATCAATGGTCAAAGTATTCCTGGAATTGCAATTAATAAAGAAGCTAATTTAGCCAGTAGTTCAAAAATAACTACTTCATCGAATTTTAAATTAGATAGTTTACAAGCCAACGGAAAATGCTTTAGATTAGAAATTGGTGTAGCGCAATTGCTTCCATTAGAAGCAAATACAAAATACGACTATACTTTTTCATTTTCTGCCGAAAAAGCAACAACGGTTCAAGTAGATTTAAGAACTTCTACTAGATTGGGAAGCTATACTCCAGATGCTATTTTAGAAACTAAAACACTAGAATTGCAAGCAGGCGAACAAGAAATCAGTTTTTCTTTTGATACAGTTTTAACTGAAAAGCAATACGCATTTATCACTTTTCTACCCAATGAGTTGGTTTCTATTCGTCAATCTGAACAAAGAGCTACCGGTTTAGTTTCTGTATTTAATGCCGTGAACAAAGCCGTAAACAACCTAGGAAAACAAACACCGCCAGACAATATGGGTCTTGATTCATTCGAATTTTGGATTCCTCAACGAAGACCAAACGGACAAAATTTTGCATTGACAGTAAGTCCAGCTATTGAATTGTATAGCAAAGAAAATATAACGAATGGTTTCGTAAGACCGTATTTAGGCACCAATGCTTGGGCAGCAAATTTGGATGATTCTAACCCAAAAATAACTTTTGACTGGGATTCTGAAAAAGAAATCAACAGCATCAAATTATTTTTCGATACTGATTTTGACCACGCAATGGAATCGTCACTAATGGGACATCC
This sequence comes from Flavobacterium psychrophilum, assembly GCA_945861915.1. Classification (GTDB taxonomy): domain Bacteria; phylum Bacteroidota; class Bacteroidia; order Flavobacteriales; family Flavobacteriaceae; genus Flavobacterium; species Flavobacterium psychrophilum_E. The sequence continues at coordinate 11,873 of CAMAWK010000019.1, forward strand.
AGAAAGTGTGATGCCGTTTTGTACAAAAGGTTATAAAATATCCGATGGAAATGGAAATGTTGTTTTTGAAACCAAAGCAAACCATCAAACCATCAACTCAATAGTATTGCCAAACCCTATAAAAACAAATAAACTGACTATTGAATTTGAACCTCAAGGTAACGATGTTCCTGTGTCGGTTTTTGAAATTTTTATAAAATAATTTTTGTCTTTCAAAACAAAAATTTAAAAGTATTTTATCATTAAGAAATCAAGTTTCATTAAGAAAGGTTGGACTTAATGAACCTTAACTTCTTAATGTTTTAAAAAAAAGAATTTACATTAAATTCTATTTGAACCAAACTAATTCAATATACCAATGTTTACAAAAAAAATTACCGTTTTTATTTGCTGTTTTTTCAGCCTTGCTCTATTCGCACAAGAGTCTAAAACAATTTCCTTAAACGGCGATTGGTCTTTCAAGATTGATCCGGAATACGTAGGAATTGCATCAGGTTTTGATAAATTAGATGTAAATACTTCTTGTTGGGAAAAAATGGAAGTGCCAGGGAACTGGAATTTACACAATCAATATTCTGAATATTCAGGTGATGCTTGGTACACCAGAACTTTTAAAGTAGATAATTCACAAAAAAATCAATTGGTTCGGCTGGTTTTTGAGTCGGTTTATAATGATTGCAAAGTTTGGGTAAACGGAAAATTGGTTGGTGAAAATCATTTGGGATATCTTCCCTTTGAATTTGATATTTCTAAATTAATTGACTTTTCAAATGAAAATAGAATTACGGTTTTAGTAAACAATATGTTCAAAAAAGGAGCAATGTGGACTTGGGGAGGCATCCGTCAACCTGTTCATTTAGAGTTTACTTCGCCAATAAGAATCGATTACCAGCACATTACAGCCGTTCCTGATTTGAAAAAAGGGACTGCTGAAGTGAAAGTTAAAATTGCAGTTACCAATACAACAGCTTCAGAAAAAACTATAGCTTACACTATTTCTTTAAAGAAAAACGGTAAAATTATTGCCCTAAAAACAGAGAAAGCTACCATCCCAGCCAATACTTTAGAGTTTACAACTTTTGCTACTTTTCAATTAGCAAAACCGAATGTTAGTTTATGGCATTATGATTTCCCTGTACTTTATGAATCTTCGGTTTCTTTGAATGATGGTAATCAAACCGCACAAACTATTTCCAATAAGTTTGGAATCCGAAAAATTGAAGTCGTTGGAAATCAAATTTTATTAAATGGCGAAAGTATTCGTGCCGTTGGGTTCAATGTATTGGCAGAAGATCGAGTTACTGGAACAACGTTACCTTTTGAAAAAATAAAAGCTGATGTCGATATGATGAAAAGCTGTGGAGTTGTGATGACTCGTTTGGCGCACGTTACGTTACCAGAAGCTTATTTAGATTATTTGGACGAAAAAGGAATTCTTATTTTTTCGGAAGTAGGTTTATGGGGAAAAGACCGTTGGGTAGATCCTGATCATCCAATGCCCAAAGAATGGTTGAAACGTATTGTAAAAAAGGAATACAATCACCCATCAATTATTGGTTGGAGTATCGGAAATGAAATTGGTAGCCCAAAAAACAATCCAAAAGCGCACGAATACATCAAAGGAGCAATTGCGATGGCAAAACAATTAGACCCGAATCGATTGGCAGTTTATGCTTCAAACACCGCTCAAAGTCAGGCCGATGATGCTGGAGTTTATGGCGATCTATTATTACTTAATTTATACGGAGGTTTTTCGGGAGTAGATAAAGCTTGGAATTTTCATAAAAAACCAATTTTTGTGTCAGAATTTGGTCAAACATTAAACTCAGATGATCCAAATTTAGGCATTGTCAACATCAAAAAAATGATGGATGATATGAGAAACAAAGAATATTGTTTAGGACTTTCTTTATGGACATTAAATGATTACAGAAGTAAATACAATGCTGAGCCACCAACGGCAGCTTCTTGGACAACACCGCCATCACAAAACAGAACTTGGGGTATAGTGTCTACATTGGGTAAACCCAAACGTTCATTCGTTACTACTCAAAAGGAATATGCTCCTGTAAAAGGAATTGCATTATCTGAAATTAATGCTACATCAGGAACAGCTAAAGTTACTATTATTCCGAGAGCTAAACTAGATATTCCTGCCAATGTTCTTAGAGGGTTCAAAATCCAATGGAGTGTTTTAGACGCTAATTTTCAACCTACAAAATCCGGAGAAAAAACATTGAAAACTATTTATCCTGGCGAGGATGAATTTTCGTTTGGGATTAAAAATAATTTATCAAAAGCAAAAGGTATCAAAATTGAATTGGTCGATCCTCAAGGGTATGTAGTTCTGGACGAAATGTACTCATTTGAAGTGCCAAATCAACCAAAAATTAAACATACTAATGTCGCAATTGACGGCGTTCGATTTATTTTTGACCCTGTGGCAGGAGCCGATGAATATGCAGTGCAATATCAGTTAAAAGACTCTATTTTTACTTCTAAAAAAACAATTAATCATTTTGTAGAAATCGAAGATAAAAAAGTAAAACAAGGGGAGAATTGGAAATATAAACTACTTGCTTACAATAAATTGGGTGAAAGTAAAGCCTCTGATGAAGTGATTGTTGCCCGAAATGAACTCGATTTGCCTCCTATTATTTGGGATGCGGTTCGCAACAAAACCAATATTTTTATAGGTTTTGAAGTCTTGCCAAAAGATGATATGTATGAAATAGAATACGGATTTAAACCTTTATATTATACTAAAAAAATAGCTTTTAAAAATCAAGGAGTTGTAAGGCTGTCAAATATTCCATTAGAAACACCAGTCTATTTCAGAATGCGCATTCGAAAGCAAACTGGCTTTGAAAGTGAGTGGTCACATGAGATTAAAGTAGAGTAGTGATTGTTAAATTATGTTGACCAGTAAAATCAATAAAAAAACCATTTGGAATTATCTAAATGGTTTTTTATTGACAAATAGCACCAATACAAGGAACTCCTTTGAGTTCATTATTAAGGATGTCATTTTCAAGATATAAGTCAAATAATAATTTTATTTTACATTTTTTTAATCTTGGTATTTTTATTCCTTTATTGGTAGTCAAAAGTATATTTTGAGGAATATAATCCGTTAATTTCAGTTCTCCATTATTCATAAAGTTTGGATTTCCAAATAGGGGAGAAGTATCTTCCATTTTTAATTCTTTGGGCCAAGTGTTCTCGTTTAAAAAAAGATTATTTCTAAAAGTCACATTTTCTACCTTCAATCCTTTTTGAGCATCTCTTTTGTTTTGATCACCCATTACTACTTTCGACACACCCTTTATACAAAAGATATTGTTGGCAATTACAATCCCATTACTGGTATTGTCAATAGCAAACTTCGCCTCAATCGATTCGTCAGAATAAATTGTATTGTTATAAAAATAAGAGTTCACGGGGCCTTTCGGTTCTTTATTGCCTTGATAGCCACTTAACCAAAAAACTTTTCCTTCTTGAAAAGCACCATTTACTCCTTTGACACGATGACCATCGTTTATACTAATATTATATCGATACATGCAATTATAATTATTGCCTAGAATTTCGCAAAATCCTCCAGCATTATATGCACTCAAATTATATTGTAAAACGATATTATCGCAGTTGTAATCAATATGTGCTCCAGCAGAATCACCTGGTCCATTTGCATATAAAAATTGGTTTTTTTCTATTAGAACATTCGAGGAGCCCCAAGTCCACAGACCGCTTCCACGACCCCATTTTCTTGAGTCATCATTGCTTCCTGAATGAGATACTTTGTTTTTTGTCACATATACATTTTCAACACCTGACATTTGAATTCCGGGACCACCTGTTTTTTCAACAGAATTTTCTATGATTGTGATTTTTGAAATATTTTTGCTGCTACCTGTTAGTTGAATTCCTGTATGGCTAACGTTGTTGACTTTGCAATTTTCTATCGTTACATTTTTAATTTTTAATTTTGGATTAGGACTAACAACTCGAATTCCCCAGCCATATTTTTGTGTTCCGTTGGCAGATTTTACCTCTTCTTTCCCGCGAATGAAACCTATGTTTTCGTAAAACACATCATATATGGAGATATTTTGTATAAAAATATCCTTTACTATTTTTGAAGTTTTGTTTAATACTAGAATCCCACATCTCATTTTAAGACTAGTGTCTTCATCAATATATCCATTTCCGGTAAGTTGAAGATTCGATACTTTTATAAAACTACAATCTTCTAATAAAACACCATTAGCATGATTTTTAAAATTGATAATTGCAGGACTAACAGAATCTGTATTTTCCCATTGAAGTGATGTTATTTCAATTGGTTTTTTTGAAGTACCTTTTTGATTTTGTAAAATAAATGAGCCAGAATAGGTTAATCCGTTTGCTAATATTATTTTGTCTCCTGCATGAAATTGTAATTCTGATAGTTTTTTTAAAGTTCTAAATGAGTTTATTTTAGAATTTCCATCATTAGTATCTTTGCCTTGAATTGGGTGAACATAATACTCTTTTGCTTCTATTTTTTGATTCAATAAAATTAGAGTTATTATGATGAAGAATGTATATTTCATATTTTTTTTAATTATGACTATTTGTAAAATAAATCGAGTGGTATTTACTTAATAAATACCACTCGATTCAGTTAATTAAATAATAGTAATCTGATTTAAATTTTGTATTGTATTTAACTAGCAAAATCCATCTTACCAACCTGTATTTTGTTTCAGTTTATTGTTACTTTTAAATATTTCAGATTGTGGAATTGGGTATAAATTCATACGATCATCATAAGTTCTTGTTTCTAATAATATTTTTTCAAAAGTAAAACCAAAGGTAGTTCCAGGAGCTTCATTTATTTTCATACCATAAATTTCTTTAGTTTCGTTACCAATTTTCCAACGACGCACATCCCAAAATCGATGATCTTCAAAGGCAAGTTCTACTCTACGTTCGTTACGAAGTTTTGTTCTAAATTCTGACTGATTTAAAGGTGTTGAAATTTTAGGTGTTGCATTGTTGTCTGAACCTGGGAATCTCGGCATTCCAGCTCTAACTCTTACTAAGTTTACTGCTTGACGGGCAGTAAGGACTCCTCCAGGAGGTGCCGTTTCTGGTCCATAAGCTTCATTTACAGCTTCTGCATAGTTAAGTAGTATTTCGGCATATCGAAACAATATCCAATTATGTTCTCTAGTAGTGACTGTACCTTGATTTGAATCTAAATTTATATCTTGAAACAAGAATTTTTTTAGATAATAACTCGTTTTTGTAGCATTTAGCAATGGCAATCCATTTCTTCCACCTATAAATGATTGAACAGTTAAATTTTTCCAAGTCGAATTATTTCTTATCACAGTTTGTTCCAATCTAGGGTCTCTACCATTATATGGGTTCGAAGCATTGTATCTTGTATCTCTATCTATAGGTAGTCCTGAACGAGTGACTTCATAAGCATCTACTAAATTTTGAGTAGGACAAGTACCAGTTGCACCACCTTGATAACCAATAGGATAGTTTCTTCTTTCAAAATCATTAGAAGCGGCCACTCTTCTTTCTAAGATAATTTCAGTAGTTGGAGCTGCTACGAGCATATTAAAATTACTACTATATGAAGCGGCTAAACTATATTTTGCAGCGGTGGCTAGATCTATTATTTCTTTTGCTGCACTCGCTGCTTTTTTCCATAATTCTAAATCATTGTTAGGATTATGTAATGGGCTAGCTGCATATAATAAAATACGTGCTTTCAAAGCTAAAGCAGCTCCTTTAGTGGCTCTACCAGTTTCACTAGCACCTCCAAATTCAACATAAGTAATTGGTAGTACAGCTGCAACTGCGTCACATTCGCTAACAATATAATTTACCACTTCTTCAAAAGGGGCTTGTTCTACATTTACTGCTTCATCAGCTGATAAAACTGTTGTAATAATGGGAACATTTTTATATCTTTTTGCTAATTCAAAATAAAAAAAGGCTCTTAGAAATCTCGCTTCATAAGGGTAATTGTTATATTGCTTAATTAAGTTAGCATAAGTAGTTGTGTATTGTAGATCTTCAAATTTTTGTCCTTCGGCTTCTTTTAAATATACATTTACAGCACGTATACCATTGTACATACTAGCCCAAACATCATCTAATGGTTGAACGGCATTCCAACTACCATCATTAAATTTCTGTACAACTGCTAGGTCATTCACATGCTCGGCTTCGTCAGTTGCTGCTGATCGCATTGCATTATCAATACTGCCGTAATCGGTTGGTAAATAAGCATAGATTCCAGAAATAAATTGTTTAGAACGACCAATGTCATTAAAAATAGCTTCTTTTGTATTTCCTGTATCTTCATCATAGTTTAAATCTTGACAATTGGTTAGCGACAAAAGCAGTATAAGTGTCAAGACAGAGTATGTATATTTTTGTATTTTCATGATTTTAAATTTAAAATTCAATATTAAAGCCTAGGTGATAAGTAGAAAGTGTTGGATAACTAATTCCAATAGATTCAGGATCCAAAATGTTTATATTATCGATAGAGAACAAATTTGTACCTCTTGCATACAACTTCCCTTTACTAATTTTTAATTTTTTAGCAAGTTTTTTTGTGATGTTATAATATATTTCACACTGTCTCATTTTCAAATAGCTACCAGATTGAAGCCAAATATCATTTGGTCTATAGTTATTAGCATTACTAAGATTGGTTAATCTTGGTAAAGTAGCTATATCTGCGTTGTCTGGAGTCCATGCATTTTCAGAAAATTCACTAATATTTGTTTGTCCTAATAAGGGCCAAAAAACACTTTTAGTATTTAGATACAAAGTTTGGTTTGCAATTCCTTGCATTAATACATCTAAACCAAATCCGCTCATTTCAAATCCAAAATTAAACGCATAATAGAACTCAGGTGTTGATGCATCATGTCCAATGGTAACTTCATCAAATTTATCAATAACCCCATCATTATTTTGATCTTTATATTTAACATCACCTGGTCTTACCACAGAAAATGTTTGTGTTGGGCTGTTATCAATTTCTTGCTGATTTTCAAAAAAACCAATGCTTTGTAATCCAAATCGTTGTCCTATAGATTGCCCGGTTTCTCTAAGATAATCATAGGGTCTAAATTCCTCATTTTTATTGATTACCTTATTTTTGGCATAGGTGATATTTCCTCCAAAAAAGTAGTTTAATTTATCAATTTTACTTTTAAACATAAAAGAGCCTTCAATTCCTTTATTTTCTACTTCACCTGAATTATCATAAGAAGGAGTTACACCAAGTAATGTGGGAACAGTTTCACTAGTTGGAATAATAATATCAGTTCGTTTATCACGAAATGCATCAATGCTTAGGGTCAATTTATTAAATAACTCCGCATTTAAACCAATATTTACTTTTTCTGAGGACTCAAAACTGATTCCAGGATCCTCTAATCTTCCTTCTCGAATTCCGCCATTACTAACATTACCGGTTCCAAAAGAATAACTTCCTTCAGAACCATAAATTTGTCGATCTAAATTGTTTGCGGGTATTAGGTCATTCCCACTTTTACCCCAAGAACCTCTTAATTTTAAATAATTAATATTTTTACTCCCTTTTAAGAAATTTTCTCTACTAATGATCCAACCAGCTGATACTGATGGAAATAAACCAAAACGGCCGTCTGCAGGTAATAAATTCGTACCGCTATAAGATAAAACA